>NZ_JBFBHG010000020.1:0-69619 GCF_040685095.1 Microbacterium sp. NPDC089189 | reverse complement strand
AAAACGACTACCTCCACTGAGGTAGTCGTCTTTTTTATTAATTATTTGAGCCATTGGAACTATTTGAATTTCCTTGGTTTAATGCAGTATTATCACCGGTGCGGCCCACGGAGACAGGCGCGGCGTAAGCGCCGCCGAGGCGCCAGTGCGGCCCGCGCAGCCGGCCCGCGCAGGCGGGCGGAGACGGCCCGCGGAGGCGAGGTCAGGCCTCGGGGGGAGCGGGGAGACGCTCGATCGGCTGGGTGTCGATGAGCAGGTGCGCGTTCGGGTCCAGATCGACGGCCAGGGGGAGGCAGACGCGGAACGTCGCGCCACCGCCGGGGGTGTCGCCGACCTCCACGGTGCCCTGCAGCGACTCGACGATGGAGGCGACGATCGAGAGCCCGAGGCCCGATCCGCCGGTCTCACGCGCGCGGGAGGTGTCGGCGCGCCAGAACCGCTGGAAGATCTGCGCGCGGATCTGCTCGGGGATGCCCTCGCCGTGGTCGATGATCTCGATCCACCCCTGGCGGGTCTCGAGATCGGTGCCGACGCGCAGTTCGATGGGGGAGTCCTCGGGCGAGAACCGCTGGGCATTGCCGAGCAGGTTCGCCACGACCTGGCGGATGCGGTTCTCGTCGCCCATGACGACGGGGGGCATCTGCGGCTCCGGCGGCCGGAACGTCACGGGCAGCGGCGTGATCTCGCCGGTGTCCTCGCCCTCACCGCGCGGTCGGCGGCGCAGGCGCGAGGCCAGGCTGATGGCAGCCGTCGGGACGGAGCCGCGGCGCTTCGGCGAGGTGTCGGCCGGCGCGGGCGCCACGGCGGGCGTCTGCAGCGTCGGGCGCTCCTGCGTCGACGTGTCGATGACGCTGACGCGGCGCTGGGGGGCTGCGGCTCCCACATCCAAGGCGGCGTCGCGGGCGATCGGGCGCAGATCGATCGGCGTGAACACCAGGTCACGGCGCTCGTCGAGCCGCGCGAGGGCCAGCAGATCCTCGACCATCGAGGTCATCCGCATCGCTTCCTTCTCGATGCGTTCCATGGCCTGCGCTGTGGCTTCTGCATCCGGGATCGCACCGATGCGGTACAGCTCCGCGTATCCGCGGACCGTCACGAGCGGAGTGCGCAGCTCGTGGCTGGCGTCGCCGATGAAGCGGCGCATCTGGCGCACGGTCGCGTCGCGCTGGGTGATCGCCGCGTCGACGCGGCCGAGCATCGTGTTGATGGCGCGTTTGAGGCGGCCGACCTCGGTACTGCTCGGCTCGATGTCCGTCATCCGCTGGCTGAAGTCACCGCCCGCGATCTCCTCGGCGGTGCGTTCGACCTGGCCGAGGCTTCGGAAGGTCAACGTGACGACCCACCGCACGAGGAACGCGCTCGCCACCAGGGTGAACAGCCCGAGCAGGGCGTAGATGCCGAGGTAGGTGGCCACGACCCGCTCGGTCTGCGCCGTGGGCACGGCCACCAGCTGCACGAACGACTGGTTGGTCGCGTCGGCCTGGGTCAGCACGTACGTGGCGTGGAAGGTCGTGCCGGGCGTGCCCTCGAGCGTGAAGATCTGCTCCTGCTGCACGTACGCGTTGTCGAAGCGCACCGACTCCGGGTAGGCCGGGGTCACGGTCGAGCGGCCCCCGCCGCCCTGCGCCTGCAGCTCGCCGTTCGAGTCGTAGATCGCGACGAAGTAGTCGGTGTCCGGCGGGTTCTCCTTGGGCGTGAAGACCACCGACCCGTCCTCGACCGTCACGTCGAACAGCGTGTTCGCCACCGGACCCCGCGCCAACTGGATGAGGGTCTGGTCGAGGTTGGCGAGCAGCGTCGTGCGCAGGAACACCATCGTGCCGAGCCCGGCCGCCATCAGCCCGATCACGAGGACGGCGACGGTGACGCCGGTGACCTTCGCGCGCAGGCTGATGCTGCGCCACCAGCGGGTGGCGCCATCGACGTCCGGACTCAGAGCGATCCTCCGGTCAGACGGACTTGCCGGTCTTCAGCATGTAGCCGAAGCCGCGCTTGGTCTGGATGAGCGGCTCCGCGGAGTGCGGGTCGATCTTGCGACGCAGGTACGAGATGTAGCTCTCGACGATGCCGGCGTCGCCGTTGAAGTCGTACTCCCACACGTGATCGAGGATCTGCGCCTTCGACAGCACGCGGTTGGGGTTCAGCATGAGGTAGCGCAGGAGCTTGAACTCGGTCGGGCTCAGCTCGATCTGCGCGTCGCCGACGAAGACGTCGTGGGTGTCCTGGTCCATCGTCAGCTCGCCCGCGCGGATGACCGACTCCTCGTCGGCCTGCATGGTGCGGCGCAGGATGGCCTGGATGCGCGCGACGATCTCGTCGAGCGAGAACGGCTTGGTGACGTAGTCGTCGCCACCGGCGTTCAGACCCGTGATCTTGTCCTCGGTGTCGTCCTTGGCCGTCAGGAAGAGGATGGGGGCGGTGTAGCCGGCTTCCCGGAGCCGCTTGGTCACGCTGAAGCCGTTCATGTCCGGCAGCATGACGTCGAGGACGATGAGGTCGGGCTCCTCCTCGAGGACGGCCGAGATCGTCTGAGCGCCGTTCGAGACGGCACGAACCTGGAAACCGGCGAACTTCAGGCTCGTGATGAGCAGGTCGCGGATGTTCGGTTCGTCGTCGACGACGAGGATACGCGGTGCGGTCATACGCCCATTATGCTGACGGATCCGGTGGGATGGCTGGATGCGGCGGTACGCGCGTCGCGAACGAGCACCGCCCGCATCCGGCTCAGCTGAACGCGGGGGTGGCCCCGTCGAGGCGGTCCGCGTCGAGGATCGTGTAGCTGTATCCCTGCTCCGCGAGGAACCGCTGCCGGTTCTGCGCGAAGTCCTGGTCGACGGTGTCGCGCGCGATGAGCGTGTAGAAGCTCGCGGTGTGGCCGTTCGTCTTGGGGCGCAGCAGACGGCCGAGGCGCTGTGCCTCTTCCTGGCGCGACCCGAACGAGCCGGAGACCTGGATGGCCACCGACGCCTCGGGCAGATCGACCGAGAAGTTGGCGACCTTCGAGACGACCAGCAGCGGCACGGTGCCCTCGCGGAATGCCTGGTACAGCCGCTCGCGTTCGTCGACCGGGGTCGCGCCGGTGATCTTCGGGGCGCCGAGCGAGTCCGAGATGAGGTCGATCTGGTCGAGGTACTGGCCGATCACGAGGATCTGCTCGCCCTCGTGGCGACGGGTCAGGGCGCGCACGACGTCGATCTTGGCGGGCGCGGTGGCGGCCAGCCGGTAGCGCTCCTCATCGGCCGCGGCGGCGTACTCGAGCCGGTCGTCGGGCGGCAGGTCCACCCGGACCTCGTAGCAGGCGGCGGGGGAGATGAAGCCCTGGGCCTCGATCTCCTTCCACGGGGCGTCGAACCTCTTGGGGCCGATGAGGCTGAACACGTCGCCCTCGCGGCCGTCCTCGCGCACGAGCGTCGCGGTGAGGCCGAGGCGCCGGCGGGCCTGCAGGTCGGCGGTGAGCTTGAAGACCGGGGCCGGCAGCAGGTGCACCTCGTCGTAGACCACGAGGCCCCAGTCGAGGGCGTCGAGCAGCGCCAGGTGGGCGTACTCGCCTTTCCTCTTCGCGGTGAGGATCTGGTAGGTCGCGATCGTGACCGGCTTGACCTCCTTCACCTGCCCGGAGTACTCGCCGATCTCCTCGGGGGTGAGCGAGGTGCGCTTGAGCAGCTCGTCGCGCCACTGCCGCGCGCTGACGGCGTTCGTCACCAGGATCAGCGTCGTGGTCTTCGTCTCGGCCATGGCCGCAGCGCCCACGAGGGTCTTGCCGGCACCGCAGGGCAGCACCACGACGCCCGAGCCGCCGTCAGAGAAGATGTCGACGGCCTTGCGCTGGTAGGGGCGCAGCACCCAGCCGTCCTCCTCCAGGTCGATCGGATGCGGGGTGCCCGGCGTGTAGCCGGCGAGGTCCTCGGCGGGCCAGCCGATCTTCAGCAGCTCCTGCTTGATGTGCCCGCGCGCCCACGGGTCGATCACGTAGATGTCGGGCGAGGGGTGCGCGATGAGCAGCGGCTGGATGCGCTTGTTGCGAGCGACCTCGGCCAGCACGGGGGCATCCGAGGACCGCAGCACCAGCGCGTTCTCCTCGTCGCCGACGGGCGCACGCTCGATGACGAGGCGGCCGTAGCGGCCGACGGTCTCGCGGATGTCGGTCGACACCGACGGCGGCACCGGGAACCGCGACCAGCGGTCGAGGGTGGCGAGCATGTCGGCGGCGTCGTGCCCGGCGGCGCGGGCGTTCCACAGGCCGAGCCGCGTGATCCGGTAGGTGTGGATGTGCTCCGGGGCGCGCTCGAGCTCGGCGAAGACCGCGAGCTCGTGACGTGCGCTCTCGGAATCGGGATGGGCGACTTCGAGCAGCACCGTGCGGTCGCTCTGGACGATGAGTGGGCCGTCGGACATGACCGTCGAGTCTACCGTCGTGGGATGCGCGCAGGGCCCGCCGCGGTCACCGCGGGCGCACCGCGGCGATGCTCGTGAGCGGCAGGGTGCGTTCGACGTCGGCCGCGCGGTCGAGGCCGCGCAGTCGCCCGCCGCCCAGCCCCGTGGCCTCGAGGATGAACGTGCGGGTGGTGCCGTCGGGGAGCGACACATCGACCTCCACGACAGACCGGCCGCGCACGGCCTGCTCCAGCTCGCGTTCGAGCCAGGCCGCGTCCGCATCCGGTCCGTGCGTCGACCGCAGGCGTGCGATCAGCGCGGCGTACTGCTGCGTCGGTTCCGTGCTGACGGCCGCGCCGCCCGCCGTGCGTCGGGAGACGCGCTCCACCTGGTCATCGGCATCCACGGCGACGACGGGGTAGCGGGCGTCGACCAGCGACCAGTACACGGTGTCGCGCGACGCACGCGAGACGAGGGTGTCGTCGTGCGCGACGAGGCCGACCGGGCGCAGGGCGTGATCGACGGCGAGCGTCGCCCGGGTCTGGGGGTCGTCGCTGCGCACCACCGTGCGGCCCGCCGCATCCGTCCCCACGCGGATGAGGCCGTGCCGGGCGGCGGTCGTGTCGATCAGGTAGGCGAGGGGCTGCGGGATCCCCGTCAGCGACAGGGTCTCGAGGAACTCGCGGATCGATGCGGCCGTCTCGCCGCCGCTCACCGCGGCGGTGAGCGAGTCGGCGCTGAACCGGTACGTCGAGGCCTGGGCACGCGCCTCGCGCACGGTCATCCGGCGCAGGCGCTGCTCGAGCCGCGGCGCCAGGGGGCCGGGCGAGATCGCCGAGAGGTCGGCCTGCAGGTAGATGCGGTCGACCTCGGGCGGCAGATGCTCGGTGAGCGTCGAGGTGTCGGCCAGGCCGTCGCGCAGGAGCACCGAGGTCCACGGCGGCTGTGTGCCGTCGGCGGTGAGGATGCCCCAGCTCTGGGCGCGCCGGGCCAGGACGGCTGCGCGCGCGGGCCACTCGGCATCCAGCGGATAACGCCCCGCCCACGACGGCACGCGGATGAAGCCGCCGTCCGCGGTGCGCAGCGCCGAGGGGAGCGACCGGATGTAGGCGAGCGCCACCGTGCGCCACCGGTCGGCCGTCGAGGCGTCCAACCATGCCGAGGCGAGATCGGTGGTGACCCACGAGCGGTCGAGGGGGCGCAGCAGGCCGGCGTCCTCACCCAGCGCGAGGATGTCGTCGAGGGCATCGCCGTCGGCGACGGCTCCCTCATCGACCAGGCGCTTGCGCTCGACCGCGCTCACCGCGCCGGCGCCGGTGCGGTGCAGCGGCGCGGACATCGCGGCGACGACGACATCGGCGAGGGATGCGGTGGCCGAGAAGGCGCGTTCTGCGGATGAGGCGGTGCCGGCCGCATCCGCGCTGCCCGTGGCGGGCTCGTCGGCGTCGGAGGCGAATCGGGCGATACCGGATGCGGTGAGGCGCTCGTTGACGGCGCGGTACGGCACGCCGTCCGCGTCGACGAGTGCGAGGGCGTGCAGCGCATCGCGCACCGGCGGTGCCACGGCCGAGGCGTCGGCGTGCACGAGGGCGGCGATCATGGGCGCGGAGAGCCGGGCGAGCGCGCGGTCGATGCTCGGTTCGCTCAGAAGCGCGGCGGCGACGTCGAAGAAGTCGTCGGCGGGAGTGGCGGGCGGCAGCCGCCGGGCGGCGAACAGATCGCAGAGGGCGTCGTCCTCGGACGCGGCGAGCACCGACGCCAGCGCGCGTTCGTCGGAGGGGCCGTCCACCTCAGCGTGCTCGGTTGGCCCGAGCCCTTCGCACGAAGGTCATGATGAGCACCGTCAGCATGAGCGCGAACGCCAGGATCGGTGCGATGTAGGTGACCACGCCCACGAGCGGCCCGATCCCCGTCGTGAAGTCGAACCCCGAGGCCGTGCCGATCATGATGGCCAGGAAGCTGAGGATCGACAGCAGCAGCAGGCCGAGCGACATGAACGCCAGGACGCGATCGACGCGGCGGACCGGAAGGTCGCCGGCGGAGGGGGTGGGCTTGCTCATCCGGCACAGCCTATCGCCTCGGGGCCCGTGCCGTAGGCTGAACGGAGGGATCTTCCGATCCCGGGTTCGATCGTGCCCGGACCCGTCCGGGCACTATGTCAGCAGCGAGGTTTGCATGCCCACCGGCAAGGTCAGGTTCTACGACGAGGAGAAGGGCTTCGGCTTCATCACCACTGATGACGGCGAAGATGTCTTCCTCCACGCCACGGCTCTCCCGCAGGGGACGACGTCCATCAAGCCCGGATCACGGCTGGAATTCGGCGTCGCCGACGGCAAGCGCGGACTGCAGGCGCTGTCGGTGCGGGTGCTCGAGGCCCCGGTGAGCCTCGCGAAGCGCTCCCGTAAGCCCGCCGACGACATGGCGATCATCCTCGAGGACCTCGTGAAGCTCCTCGACGGCATCGGCGGCGACCTGCGTCACGGCCGTTACCCCTCCTCCTCGCAGGCGAAGAAGATCGCCGCCGTGCTGCGCAAGGTCGCTGATGACCTCGACGCCTGACGCGGAGCCCGTCGAGGCCGCATCCGCCGACGAGGTCGCCGAGGCGCCCGAGGTCACCGCCGAGTCTTCGGACGCAGCTGCCGAGCCTTCGGACGCGACGCCCGAGGCCGACGACGCGACGGCCGAGACCGACACCGCCGAGGCGGA
The DNA here is from genome assembly GCF_040685095.1 of Microbacterium sp. NPDC089189. Lineage (NCBI taxonomy): Bacteria > Bacillati > Actinomycetota > Actinomycetes > Micrococcales > Microbacteriaceae > Microbacterium > Microbacterium sp. NPDC089189. Next base: position 62,539 of record NZ_JBFBHG010000020.1, on the reverse strand, counting down.
GCCGGCCGAGGAGGCCGTGGTCGAGCGTCCCGAGCCCGACCCGCAGCTGATCGCCGCGCACGATCTGGCGTTGTCGGCGCTGCACGAGATCACCCCCGCCTCCACGGTGGGCCCGGCCGCCGGCTACACGGCGGAAGAGGGCGGCGCGGTCTCGCTGCGCTTCGAGAACCGTCTTCCGGGGTACCCCGGCTGGTACTGGACCGTCTCGCTCGCGCGGGTGACGGATGCCGAGCCGACCGTGCTCGAGGTCGAGCTGCTGCCCGGAGACGGTGCGCTCCTGGCCCCCGAATGGGTGCCGTGGGCGACCCGCCTCGCCGAGTACCACGCGCAGCAGGCGGCTCTGGCCGAAGCCGCGGCCGACGACCTCGACGACGACGAGGCCTCGGACGCCGACGACGAGTCGGATGCGGACGAGCACGAAGACGACGAGGACGACGACGAGTTCGAGGAGGCGTCGATCCTTCACTCGGGCGACGTCGACGGCGTCGACATCGACGAGCTCGACGAGTCGTCCGACGAGGACGATGACGCGTCGGACGACTCCGACGAGGACGACGAAGACGACGACGAGTCGGACGAGGACTGAGCGGGCGGGCGCGAGGCCCGCGCCCGCTCAGCTGTTCTCGAGCGTGAAGTCGATGCAGCGGATGAGCTGACGCACGTCCTCGGGATCGATCGAGGTGAACGTCGCGACCCGCAGCTGGTTACGGCCGAGCTTGCGGTAGGGCTCGGTGTCGACGATGCCGTTGGAGCGCAGGCTCGCGGCGAGCGCCGCCGCATCCACGCTCTCGTCGAAGTCGATGGTGACGACCACGGGGGAGCGGTCGGCGGCCGCGGCCACGAACGGCGTCGCGACGGCGGATGCCTCGGCCCAGCTGTAGAGGGCGTTCGACGATTCGCTCGTGCGGGCGTTCGCCCAGGCGAGGCCGCCGTTGTCGAGGATCCAGCGCAGCTGCGCGTCCAGCAGCACGAGCGTCGTGAGTGCAGGCGTGTTCAGCGTCTGCTGCAGCCGCGAGTTGTCGAGCGCGTTCTTGAGGCTCAGGAACTCGGGGATGTAGCGGCCCGACGCCGCGATGCGCTCGATGCGCTCGATCGCCGCGGGGGAGACCGCGGCGAACCACAGGCCGCCGTCGGAGCCCAGGTTCTTCTGCGGGGCGAAGTAGTAGACGTCGGCCTCGGTCACCGCGAAGTCGATGCCGCCGGCGGCACTCGTGGCGTCGATCACGGTGAGCGCGCCGTCATCGCCCTGCACACGCGCGATCTGCGTAGCCACACCCGTGGAGGTCTCGTTGTGCGGCCAGGCGTACACGTCGACGCCGGCGACGGCCTCGGCGCTGGCGCTGGTGCCCGGCTCGGCCTTGCGCACATCCGGGGCCTCGAGCCACGGGGCTGCGGCCGCGGCGGCGAACTTGCCGCCGAACTCGCCGAAGACGAGGTTCTGCGCGCGGCGCTCGATGAGGCCGAAGGCGGCGGCATCCCAGAAGGCCGTCGAGCCGCCGTTGCCGACGATGATCTCGTATCCCTCGGGCAGGCGCAGCAGGTCGGCGAGGCCGGAGCGGACGTCCCGCACCAGGTTCTTCACGGGTGCCTGCCGGTGCGATGTGCCCAGGATCTCGGCGCCCGCGGCCGACAGCGCGGCCAGCTGCTCGGGCCGGATCTTCGACGGGCCGCAACCGAAGCGGCCGTCGGCGGGCAGGATTTCGCGAGGCAGGGCAACGTGGGGCATGGGCATGATTCTAGAGGCGGTGGTCGCGGCCTTCGACCGTGATGTCTCCGCCGCCCGGTAGACTTTTGCTGCCGTCACCGACCTGTCGAGGAGCCCTGTCATGACCGATCTCATCGACACCACCGAGATGTATCTGCGCACGATCCTCGAACTCGAAGAAGAGAACATCATTCCGCTGCGTGCGCGCATCAGCGAGCGACTCGGGCACTCCGGCCCCACGGTGTCGCAGACGATCGGCCGCATGGAGCGCGACGGCCTGGTCGTCGTCTCCGACGACCGCAGCCTCGAGCTGACGATCCCCGGCCGCCAGAAGGCCGTCGACGTGATGCGCAAGCACCGGCTCGCCGAGCGCCTGCTGAGCGATGTCATCGGGCTCGACTGGGCGTACGTCCACGAAGAGGCCTGCCGGTGGGAGCACGTCATGAGCGAGCAGGTCGAGCTGCGCCTGGTCGAACTGCTCGGGCACCCCACCGAATCGCCGTACGGAAACCCCATCCCCGGACTCGACCAGCTGGGCGACGTGCCCTCGTCGCTGTTCACCGAGGGCGTCGTGGGCCTGGTGCGCCGACTGGATGCCGCCGGCGGCACCCCGATCACCGGCACCGTGCGTCGCCTGGCAGAGCCCGCTCAGGTCGATCCCGAGCTGCTGCAGCAGCTGCGCGCTGCAGGCGTCATGCCCGGCGCGAGCGGCTCGTTCCAGTACAGCGAGGGCTACGTTCTCGTGCAGATGGACGGTTTCGACGAGGGCCTGGAGCTGCCGACCGAGGTCGCAGGCCACATCTTCCTCGTCGACGACGCGCGCTGATCACCTCTCCTCCACAGGGGCTTCCGCGGGTCCGGCAATGGTCGGCAACGTGACTTATTCGTTACCTTCGGGTAGCCTCGGGACGTCCGCAGGTGAGAAGCCCACCGATGGATCCCCGCTCGAATTGCCTCTCCGGCTCGTCGTTCGCGCGGGAAACCCGCACATCGTGCCCCGAACACCGAGTGCCGACGAGCCAGCGCTGATCGCGCAGAGGCGACGGAGGATGATTTGGCTGAACACAACGATTCGACGGCACGCACGTCCGATGCGGTCGCGGATCCCGGAACCAGCAGGCGGAGTGTCCGCGAACTGGCCCGCAGCGCGAAAGGCCGTGTCGCCCGAACGACGACGGCTGTCGTCCGCCCGGCGAAGCCCCGCTCCGGCGCCGGGTTCCGCAAGCCCATCCGCAGCGTCGTCATCCTGAGCATGGTCGGCGGTCTCGTCGCCACCGTGGCCCTTCCGGCCTATGCCGCCTTCAACGGCACCTCCGACACCGTCACGATCGAGCAGGTCGCGGCCGACAACGCCCAGTCGCTCGTCGTCGCATCGACGGTCACCTCCACCGAGCTCAACCGTGGCAGCTACGCGGCCACGACCGCAGAAGAAGTCGAGAAGAAGAAGGCCGCCGAGGCCGCCGCCGCCCGCATCGCGGCCGCCGGATCCTCGGCCTCGCTCTCGTCGGCGAACGTGAACCTCTCGATGGTCGCGCCCGGCAGCGGCGCCGTGCGCTGGCCCCTCGACATGTCGACCATCACCGTGGGCCGTGGCTTCGGCGCCGACGGCTACCACCAGGGCGTCGACCTTCTCGGCGCCGCGGGCACCCCCGAGTTCGCCGCCGCCGCCGGCACCGTCCGGGTGGCCGGCTGGTACTACGGCTACGGCTACGCGGTCGTGCTCGACAGCGTGATCAACGGCCAGAGCGTCACCACCCTCTACGGGCACATGACGCAGACCCTCGTGAACCCCGGCGACTACGTCGAGGCGGGCCAGATCATCGGCCTCATGGGCAGCACCGGCTCGTCCACGGCCAACCACCTGCACTTCGAGGTGCGCGTCGGCGGCGGCCTCGTCGACCCCTGGGCCTGGCTGCAGGCCAACGCCGGCTGAGAGCCGCGCGACGCGACATCCCTCGTTCACCCCGACGTGCGCCCCGCGCGTGTCGGGGTGGGCTACCCTGTAGGCGACGCTGTGAGTAGCGGAGGGAAGCCGATGGGCAGCACACCACGCATTCGAACCAGAGATGCGCTCGGCCTGCTCGTCCTTCGGCATCATGTGACCGGAACACGCGGGATTCCCGCGCGTCCAAGGCGCTGTCTGTGAGACAGCGCCTTTTTTCATGCCCTCTTACGCTCTGACGTCGCACGAATCGAATATCCGCGAAGCCTTCCCGGCCATTCGAGAGGACAAGGAATGCGCACACTGGTGTTGAACGCGGGCTACGAGCCGCTCGCCGTGGTCTCCTTCAAGCGGGCCCTGGTGCTCGTCATGAACGAGAAAGCCACGGTCATCGAACGGCTCGACGAGGACCCGGTCTGGGGCACGACGCAGGTCTACGACCGGCCGGCGGTGATCATCCTCACGCGCTACGTGCGCATCCCCGGCGCCCGCAGCGTGCCGGTGACGCGTCGCGGAGTGCTGCGTCGCGACGGGCATCACTGCGCCTACTGCGGCAAGTCGGCCTCGACGATCGACCACGTGCTGCCGCGGTCGCGGGGCGGCAAGGACACCTGGGACAACCTCGTCGCCTGCTGTCTGCGGTGCAACAACGTCAAGGGCGATCGCACGCCGCAGGAGATGTCGTGGACGCTGCGGCTGGTGCCGGACGTGCCGCGGGGGTCGCAGTGGAGCGTGCGCGGCACCGAGCGCGCCGATCCGCAGTGGGAGCCCTACCTCGAACTGGCGGCCTGACCGGCGGATGTCACAGGGTCGTCGGCGAGCGTCGCCGACCAGCGGATGAGGATCCGCTCGAGGGCGGCCGCATCCGCATCCGGCAGGGTGTCGATGAGCCGATGCTCGTTGGCGATGTGCGCGGTGAAGGCCCTGTCGATCAGGCGCACGCCCGCGGGGGTGAGTCCCACCACGCGGCGACGGGCGTCGTCGGCGGCGGTGGAGCGCTGCACGAGCCCGCGTTCCACCAGACGGTCGACCCGCTTGGTCAGGCCCCCGGTGGTGACCATCGTGTGCGCGGCCAGCTCTCCCGCCGAGCGTTCGTGCGGGGGATCGGCGCGGCGGAGGGCGGCGAGTAGGTCGAACTCGGCCTCGCTCAGGTCGAACCGCGCGTAGACCTCGGTGATCTCGTCGGTCAGGGCGAGGGCGATCCGGTGCAGGCGCCCGATGATCCCGAGGGGCGAGGTGTCGAGGTCCGGTCGGGCGCGGCGCCATTCGTCCTGGATGCGCGAGACGTGATCGGGGAGGGGTGAGGAAGCCACGACTCGACTTTACCTTCCGTGGAAGCTAAGTTCTCTTCCGTGGAAGATAAATGGATGAAGTGGGCGCTCGTCACCGCCATCGCGCCGATCGTCTGGGGCAGCACGTATGTCGTGACGCGGCACCTGCTGCCGCCCGACGCCCCGCTCTGGGGCGCGGTCATCCGATGCCTGCCCGCGGGGCTTCTCGTGCTGTTGATCGCCCGCCGTCTCCCGCGCGGCTCCTGGTGGTGGCGGTCGGTCCTGCTGGGCGTGCTGAACGTCGGCGGGTTCTGCGTGCTCGTGTACATCGTCGGGCAGCGCCTGCCGTCGAGCCTCGCGGCGACCCTCATGTCGCTGTCGGCGGCGTTCATGATGCTGGCGGCCTGGGTGCTGCTGCGGCAGCGACCGCGCGTGGCGGCGGCGGTCGGAGCTCTCGTCGGCATCGCCGGCGTCGTGCTGATGCTGGGGGTTGGTGCGGGGCCGGTGGATGTGGGAGGCGTCGTGGCCTCGCTCGGGGCGATGCTCTCGGCATCCATCGGATTCGTGCTGACCTCACGGTGGGGCGCCGACGTGCCGCCGCTGGCGATGACGTCCTGGCAACTGGTGGCGGGATCGATCGTGCTCCTGCCGATCGCGGTCATCGTCGAGGGGGCGCCGCCGGCCCTCGACGCCGGGGCGATGTGGGGCTTCGGCTATGTGATCGTCGTCGGGACCGCCCTCGCGTACGCGGCCTGGTTCACGGGTCTGCATCGTCTGCCGCCCGGGGTCGTGGGGATCATCGGGCTGCTGAACCCCGTGACGGGCGTGCTGCTGGGGGTCTTCCTCGCCGGTGAGGTGTTCGGGCTGCCGCAGGCGCTGGGACTGCTGCTGGTGCTCGGCGGTGTGGTTGTGGGTGTGCTCCCGCCCCGTGGGGGTGGGGGTGGTGGTGCTGGTCGCGGTGGTCGTGGTCGTGGTCGTGGTCGTGGTCGTGGTGCTGGGGTGGGCGCTGGGGCTGGGGCTCGCGGTGGTGGCGGCGCTGGTGGTGGTGCGGCGCGGGCTACGGCGCCCGACTCGGTTCCATAACGCCGCCGAGTGAGCACCTGTTGCGTGAGTGAGTATCCGATCGGGTGCTCGTTCGCGTAATGGATGCTCACTCGATGAAGTGGGTTCCTGCTGCTGTCTTCAGCGCGTCGCCCCGGCGCCTATGTCGCTGTCGGGGCAGGGGCAGGCCGTGATTTGCCCTGGACTGAGGCCGCCGCCTCGCTCGCCCCATCCATTCGCGCCGCTCGCCGCCGAGTGAGCACCTGTTGCGTGAGCGAGTGAGCACCTGTTGCGTGAGTGAGTATCCGATCGGGTGCTCGTTCGCGTAATGGATGCTCACTCGGCAGGGCGAACCGGCGGGGCGACGGCAGGGCGGCGGCGGCGGCACCACCAGCACCACCACCACCACCAGCGGGGGATGTCGTGGGTCGGTCGTATCTTCGAATCTGACATTGAGAAGCTAGAACATACGTTCTAGCCTGTCGGAGTGAAGGTCATCGTGCGAGAAGACGCCGTCGGCGAGGTCCGCCGCCTGCGCGCGCAGCTCGAGCGTGTGCAGGGGCGTCGCATGGACGCCGCTGTCCTTCCCGTGCATTCTGCGCTCGCCGACATCCTGCCGGGCGGGGGGTTGCGCGCGGGCGCTGCCTACACGGTAGCTCCGTCGGCGTCACTGCTGCTCTCGCTCATGGCGCGCCCCTCGCAGGAGGGGTCCTGGTGCGCGGCGGTGGGCATGCCCGAGCTGGGGGCCGAAGCCGCGGCGGGGCTCGGGGTGGCCCTCGAGCGCCTCGTGCTCGTGCCCGAGCCGGGGGCGCGCTGGCTGGGGGTCGTGGCGACGCTCGCCGAGGTCATGCCGGTCGTCGCGGTGCGCCCCACCGGCACGGTGTCGGATGCCGAGGCCTCGCGGTTCATGGCGCGGTTGCGCGATCGGGGCGCGACGCTCATCGTGCAGGGTGTGTGGCCGCAGGCGGAAGCGGCGTTGCAGGTGACGGGTGCCCGCTGGTCGGGGCTGGGCGAGGGGCACGGCTATCTGTCGTCGCGCGAGGTCACGGTGTCGGTGCAGTCGCGGCGCTCGCCGGTGCCCCGACGGGCCCGCATGCTGCTGCCCGATCCGATGGGCGCGCTCTCGGCGGTTCCCGCCGCCCTCGCCGAAGAGCAGCTGCCGGTGCACCGGCCGTTGCGGGCGGTGGGCTGACGTGCCGGTGCGCAGCATGGTGCTGTGGGTGCCGGACTGGCCCGTGGTGGCGGTCGGACGCGAGGGGGAGGCCGCCGAGGCCCCGCTCGCGATCGTCGAGAAGAACCTCGTCGTCGCCTGCTCGGCGGCGGCCCGGGTCGAGGGAGTGCGGCGCGGCCAGCGTCGCCGCGATGCCCAGGCCGCGTGCCCCCGGCTCACCGTGATCCCCGCGGACGCGACCCGCGATCACCGGGTGTTCTCGCCGCTGGTCGCCACGATCGAACGCCTGGCGCCGCACGTGCAGGTCATCCGCCCCGGCCTGTGTGCGTTGAAGGCGCGCGGACCCGCGCGGTACTACGGCGGCGAGGCGGAGGCCGCGCGGATGCTGCGCCGGGCCCTGCGCGACGAAGGGGTGGCCGATGTGCGGGTGGGCATCGCCGACGGCCCGTTCACGGCGGAACAGGCCGCCCGGTCGGCGACGCGTGAGGCCGACCCCATCCGCCTCGTGCCCGCGGGGCAGGCGGCGTACTTCCTCGCCCCGCTGCCGGTGGCTGTGCTCACCGAGGCGGCGGGCGACACCGATCTCGCCCACCTCCTGGCCCGGCTCGGGGTGCACACCCTGGGGGCGTTCGCCGCGCTCGACGACGACCGCGTGCGCGACAGGCTGGGCCCGCGCGGGGCGCGGTTGCAGTCGCTCGCCGCGGGATCCGACTCGCGGGCGATCGATCCGCGGGTGCCTCCGCCCGAACTCGACCGCGAGGTGATGTTCGACCCGCCGGTCGAGATCGCCGAGCAGGCAGCCTTCGGCATGCGCCTGGCCGCCGAGGAGTTCATCGCGCGTCTCGATGCCGAGCGTCTGGTGTGCACCGAGCTGCGGGTCGAGTTCGAGGGCGACCGCGGCGAGCACAGCGAACGCGTGTGGCTGCATCCGGCCACGTTCGACGCGGCGGCCGTTGTCGACCGGGTGCGCTGGCAGCTCGCCGAGGAACAAGAGCTGCGCAGTGGCGTGGTGCGGGTGCGGATCTCTCCCGAGGCGGTGGATGCGGCGGCCCACCACGTCGTGGGACTGTTCGGGGCGGGCGAGCGCGAGAAGGTGCACCACGCGTTGTCGCGTGTGCAGGCGATGCTGGGCCACCGCGGCGTGCTGACCCCGGTGATGGGCGGGGGTCGGTGGCTGGGAGAGCGTCAGGTGCTCGTGCCCTGGGGCGACCGTGCCGAGGGCGGCCGCGATCCGCAGCTGCCGTGGCCGGGGTCGTTGCCCGCGCCCCTGCCGACGACGGTGTTCCCGGCACCGCGGCGGGCCGAGGTGCGCGACGCCGCGGGGGAGCGGGTCGTGGTCGATGACCGCGGGGCGTTGTCGGCCCCGCCGGCCGACGTCGCGGTCGAGGGCGCCCGCCGGGCCGTCGCCTCCTGGGCGGGGCCGTGGCCCCTCATCGAACGCGAGTGGGATGAGGCCCGTCGCCGCATCGCCCACCGCTTCCAGATCGTGGACGCCGCCCAGAACGCGTGGCTGCTGGTGTGCGAGGCGGGCATCTGGAGCGCCGAAGCGAGGTACGACTGATGGGCTGGCACAACCCGCCGGTGCCGTGGTCGGAGTTGGAGCGTGCGCTCAGCGACCAGCGCCGCCCGCGCGCGACACCGGTCGGCGCCGACGGGGGCGACAGTCCCGCGTGGTCGCACAAGCGCGGCCCCTACGTGCCGTCCGAGATCCCCCGCCCCGACGACGTCGTGCCGTACGCCGAGCTGCACGCGCACTCGTCGTACTCGTTCCTCGACGGGGCGTCGTCTCCCGAGGAGCTCGTCGAGCAGGCCGAACGGCTGGGCCTGCACGCCCTGGCCGTCACCGATCACGACGGCTTCTACGGCATCGTGCGCTTCGCCGAGGCCGCGGAGGAGCGCCGGCTGAAGACCGTGTTCGGGGCGGAGCTCTCGCTGGAGCTGCCCTCGCCGCAGAAGGGCAACGCCGATCCGGTGGGGCGCCACCTCGTGGTCCTCGCCCGCCAGCAGGAGGGCTACCACCGCCTGGCGGGGGCGCTCACCCGTGCCCAGCTGCGGGGAGCCGAGAAGGGGCGACCGGTCTACGACCTGATCGAGCTCGCGGAGCAGGCGGGGACGCCGGCAGACCCGCACTGGGCGGTGCTCACCGGATGCCGCAAGGGCACCGTGCGGCATGCGCTCGCCGCCGAGGGGCCGGCCGGCGCTGCGCGAGAGCTTGATGTGCTGGTCGACCTGTTCGGGCGGGAGTCGGTGCACGTCGAGCTCATCGACCACGGCGATCCCCGCGACACGCAGACCAACGATCTGCTGGCCGCTCTCGCCGCCGAGCGCGGGCTGCCGCTGCTCGCCACCGGCAACGTGCACTACGCCGCTCCCGAGCGACGGCTGCTGGCCGCGGCGATCGCGGCGGTGCGCGCCAACCGCAGCATGGACGAGCTCGACGGATGGATGCCGTCGCACGGCTCGGCGTTCCTGCGCTCGGGCGCCGAGATGAGCGCCCGGTTCGCGCGGTACCCCGGGGCGGTCGCGCGCACGGTGTCGCTCGCCGACGAGCTCGCGTTCCCGCTGCGCAAGGCCGCCCCCGCCCTCCCGAAGCTCCCCGTCCCCGAGGGGCACACGCCCATGACGTGGCTGCGTCAGCTCGTCTGGGATGCGGTGCCGCGCAACTATCCCGCGTTGACCGCGTCGCAGCGGGCCCGCATCGAACGCGAGCTCGAGGTCATCGAGATGAAGGACTTCCCCGGGTACTTCCTCATCGTCTACGGCATCGTGCAAGAGGCCCGGCGTCGCGGCATCCTGTGCCAGGGACGCGGCTCGGCCGCCAACAGCGCCGTCTGCTATCTGCTCGACATCACCGCGGTCGACGCGATCGCGTACGACCTGCCGTTCGAGCGCTTCCTCTCCAGCCTGCGCGACGAGGAGCCCGACATCGACGTCGACTTCGACTCGGATCGCCGCGAAGAGATCATCCAGTGGGTCTATACGACCTACGGCCGGGAGCGCTCCGCGCAGGTCGCGAACGTCATCCAGTACCGCCCGAAGAACGCGATCCGCGACATGGCGCGGGCGCTGGGATTCTCACCCGGGCAGCAGGATGCCTGGTCCAAGCAGGTGGAGCGGTGGGGCGCGACGCTCGAGAGCGGACCCGACCACGACATCCCCGACCAGGTCATCGGCTACGCGACCGAACTGCTCAAGGCGCCCCGGCACCTCGGCATCCACTCCGGCGGCATGGTGCTCACCGAGCGCCCCGTGGGCGAGGTGGTGCCCATCGAGCACGCGCGTATGCCCGGGCGCACCGTCATCCAATGGGACAAGGACGACGCGGCATGGATGGGGCTGGTCAAGTTCGATCTGCTGGGCCTCGGGATGCTGTCGGCGCTGCAGTACTGCTTCGACCTCATCCGCCAGGCGACGGGAGAGGAGTGGGGGCTGCGTACCCTGCCCAAAGAGGAGGCGGCGGTGTACGACATGCTCTGCCGCGCCGACTCGATCGGGGTGTTCCAGGTCGAGTCCCGCGCGCAGATGGGGCTGCTGCCGCGTCTGCAGCCCCGGTGCTTCTACGATCTGGTGATCGAGATCGCTCTGGTGCGACCCGGCCCCATCCAGGGCGGGGCGGTGCATCCGTTCGTGCGGCGCAAGCTCGGGCAGGAGACGGTGACGTACCCGCATCCCGCTCTGAAGCCGGTGCTGGAGCGCACGATGGGGATTCCGGTGTTCCAGGAGCAGCTCATGCAGATGGCGATGGTCGTCGGCGACCTGAGCGGTGAGGACGCCGACCTCATGCGCCGTGCGATGGGGTCCAAGCGGGGGCTGGAGCGCATCGACTCGCTGCGCGACAAGCTGTACGTCGGGATGGCGCGGCACGGGCTGGAGGGCGAGGAAGCCGACGCGATCTACCGAAAGATCCAGGCGTTCGCGAACTTCGGTTTCGCCGAGTCGCATTCGCTGTCGTTCGGGCTGCTGGTCTACGCCAGCTCCTGGATCAAGCTGCACTACCCGGCCGCGTTCCTCGCGGGGCTGCTGCGGGCGCAGCCGATGGGGTTCTACTCGCCGTCGACCCTCGTGGCCGACGCGCGGCGGCATGGGGTGGAGGTGCGCCGGCCCGACCTGCAGCTGTCGGGGGCGGAGGCGGTGCTCGAGGCGTTCGGCGACTCCGTGGCACCCACGGGGCTCGACGCCTGCGCGGGGGAGCAACCGCCGGTCGAGACGTTCGACCCGGCCGCGCCCGACGAATCCGAGGCGCACCGGCGCGACGGCGCCTTCGCGGTGCGTCTGGGGTTGGCGGGCGTCAAGGGCATCGGGGCGGATGTGGCGGCGCGGATCGTCGCGGCGCGCCAGAGCGGTCCGTACCTCGACATGGCCGATCTGGTGCGGCGCACCGACCTCACCGTCGCGCAGCTCGAAGCGTTGGCGACGGGCGGGGTGTTCGAATGCTTCGGCCTCAGTCGCCGCGAGGCCATCTGGATGGCGGGCTCGGCGGCGCAGGATCGCGCTCGCTTCCTGCCCGGCACGGTGATGGCGGTGCAGCCGCCGCTGTTCGCCGACCCGTCGGGCTACGAGGTGCTGGCCGCCGACCTGTGGGCGACGGGCATCTCCACCGATGACCATCCCATGACCCACTACCGGCCCGCGCTCGACGCCCGTGGGGTGCTCACCTCGCAGGCCATGCGCACGCACGAGGCGGGGCGGCGCATCGAGGTGGCGGGCCTCGTCACCCACCGGCAGCGGCCGGCGACCGCATCCGGCATCACGTTCCTGAACCTCGAAGACGAGCACGGCCTCGTCAACGTCATCTGCTCGGCGGGGGTGTGGAACCGGCACCGACGGGTGGTGCGAGACTCTCCGGCGCTCATCGTGCGGGGGATGCTGGAGCGCTCGGTCGAGGGGGTCACCAATCTCGTCGCCGACGGGTTCGAAGATCTGCGCGTGGGGGTGTCGCATCGGTCCCGGGACTTCCGCTGACGAGCACCCGGACGCACGGAACGGCCCCGGGAATCCACCCGGGGCCGTTCCGAAGATCCGTCAGGCGCGGACGCCGAGGGCGAACCTCACCGAACCGTCGTCGCCGACCTCGGCATCGAGCACGCGGTCGTCGAGGGCGGCCGATGCGGCCGGGTCGACGAACACTCGGGCGCCTGACGTCTCGACGACGGCGTCCTCCGGCTCGGGCTGCGGGGCGAGCGCGAGCTCGAATCCCGTCTCAGGGCCGGTGTCGCGAATGCGCAGGCCGCTTCCCTCCGCGGGGATCTGGGACGAGATCGTCTTGACCGCGGAAGCCGCGTTCTCCGTCAGTGTGAGCATGGTGCTCTCCCTTCCATCGATGTGTGCGGACGGGCCACGATTCCGAGAATCGGCGCCCGTTTCAACCTGAGGGTGCCTTTGTGAGGGAACTCACACGTGGGCTCAGAGCCGCGGCTGCCGGGAGTCGTAGCCGCTCCGCACCGGCTGCGCGCCGCGATCGTCGCGCATCGCGAGGCGGAGGGCCCCGGCGATCGCGGCGAGGACGATGGGGATGATGACGATGATGAGTGCGAGCACGGGATCCTCCTTCTGATGTGCTGGTCGTTCCGACTTCAGCAGAGGATTGGCACTCTCTGACCAGGCCACAGGTGCTGATCTGGCCTCGTGGACCCGTCGAGGCGCGGAATTGGCGGTGTGCTCGCGTCGGGCCAAGGCCACGACCTGCGCATTGGCCCGTGCCTGCACGAGGAGCTCTGCGCACGGCCGCGCCCGCGCCGCGCACCTGGACCCCGACGGAGCGCGAGCGGCCCGCTCAGCCGGGAAGGAGCGCGGCGACCAGTGCGGCGGTCGTCACGAGCGCCGAGACCACGACCGCTGCGCCGACCGCGGTACGCCACCGTGGGGGAGACCCCAGAGCGAGCCCCACGATCGCGGACGCGGTGGCCACGACAAGCGAGGGTGCCCATCCCGTGAGGGCAACCGCCGCCATCCACAACGCTGCCGTCGGCTCCCGGTCACCGAGACCCACGAGGCCCGGTACCGAGTACGCGCCGGTGACGACCAGCATGAGAGCGCCGGCCGAGCCAGCGAAGATCACGACGTTGCGCACGGCACCGACGTCGAGGCGGCGACGCAGGCGCGGTGCCAGGAAGACGAGCTGGGCGATGACAAGGACCGCGAGAGCGGCCGTGCCCGCCGGAAGGAAGAAGGCGAGAAGGCCGCACGCGATCGACAGGGCGCTGACGGCGACGAATGTCACAGTGACCGGGGATGCGGCGGCGCGGCGTCGCGCGGCGAGGTCGGTCGGTGCGGAGTCGATCGTCATCTCGCGGCCACGGTTCCTTTCGCGGGTGCGACGCCCCTGATCGCAGTTTCCCAGCGCTCCGGGCGGCCGCGCAAGCATCGCCGCTCGCAACGGGCGTCGCGAGAGCTTTCGTCAACCGTCCTAGCCGCATCCGAGGCCGAGTCCTACCGTGGAGACATGGCCGAGAATGTCGCTGAACTGTTCGTCCGCACGCTCAAGCGCTCCGGGGTCACCCGGGTCTGGGGGCTTCCCGGTGACTCGCTGAACGGATTCACCGACGCCATGCGCAAGGCCGGCGACCTGCAGTGGATGCACATGCGCCATGAGGAGGCCGCCGCGTTCGCGGCCGGTGCGGACGCCGACATCACGGGTGAGCTCGCCGTGGTCGCCGGCAGCTGCGGGCCCGGCAACCTGCACTTCATCAACGGCCTCTTCGACGCCCACCGCTCGCGCGTGCCGGTGCTGGCGATCGCCTCGCACATCCCGTCGTCCGAGATCGGCAGCTCGTACTTCCAGGAGACCCGCCCGCAGGAGCTCTTCCGTGAGTGCAGCCACTACTGCGAGCTCGTCTCCGATCCCGAGCAGCTGCCGTGGGTGCTCGAGACCGCCATCCGCACGGCCGTCGAGAAGCGCGGCGTGGCCGTCGTGGTCGTGCCCGGCGACGTGTTCTTCGAGGACGCGCCGCACCGGCGTCCGTCGGCCCCCATCCGCGCCACGGCGCCCGTGGTGGTGCCCGCCCCATCCGAGCTCGCCGCGGCCGCGAGCGTCTTGAACGAAGCCGAGCGCGTGACGATCCTCGCGGGGGGCGGCGTCGCGGGGTCGCACGCCGAGGTGCTGGCGCTCGCCGAACGGCTGCAGGCGCCGATCGTGCACGCGTTCCGCGGCAAGGAGCACATCGAGTACGACAACCCCTACGACGTCGGGATGACGGGGCTGCTGGGGTTCGCATCCGGCTATCGGGCGATGGAGAAGTGCGACGCCCTGCTGATGCTCGGCACCGACTTCCCGTACCGGCAGTTCTTCCCCGAGAAGGCCAAGATCGTGCAGGTCGACATCCGCGGTGAGCAGCTGGGGCACCGCACGCCCGTCGACGTCGGGCTCGTGGGCGATGCCGGAGACACCGCATCCGCGCTGCTGCCGCTGCTGCGCGAGGGACGCGACGGCCACCACCTGCAGGATTCGCTCGAGCACTACCGCAAGACCCGCACAGAGCTGGACTCGCTCGCCAACGACGACGGCAAGGACCCCATCCACCCGCAGTACGTGGCGCGGCTGGTCGACGAGCTGGCGGCATCGGATGCGGTCTTCACCGCGGATGTGGGCACCCCGGTCATCTGGGCCGCCCGGTACCTGCGGATGACGAGGGAGCGCCGGCTGCTCGGGTCGTTCACGCACGGATCGATGGCGAACGCGATGCCGCAGGCGCTGGGCGCGCAGGCGGCCGACCGCACCCGTCAGGTGGTGGCGCTCGCCGGTGACGGCGGGCTCGCGATGCTGATGGGCGATCTGCTGTCGATCCGGCAGAACGACCTGCCGGTCAAGATCGTCGTGTTCAACAACTCGGCGCTCGGGTTCGTCGAGGTCGAGATGAAGGCCGCCGGCATCGTCACGTACGCCACCGACCTGCACAACCCGGATTTCGCGGCAGTCGCCGAGGCGGTCGGGGTCACCGGCATCCGCGTCGAGAAGGCGTCGGAGCTCGAGGGGGCGCTGCGGCGGGCCTTCGCCGACCCGGGGCCCGTGCTGCTGGATGTGGTGGTGGCGCGCGAGGAGCTGTCGGTGCCGCCGAACATCACGGCGGCGCAGGCGAAGGGCTTCTCGCTCTGGGCGCTGCGCACCGTGCTGTCGGGCCGCGGCGACGAGCTGCTGGATCTGGCCGACACCAACCTCTGGCGGCGCCTGTTCCACTGACGCGCGTGTGGCCGCTGCCGGAGCGGGTGCCGAGAGCGACGCCCCTCCGACAGCGGCCGTGACGGTCAGCCCGCGGGGGTGGTGGGAACGACGTCCCAGTGCTCGCGGATGAGGTCGGCGTCGACGCGGAAGATGTCGGCGGCGACGAACGCGTCTCCCGGTGCGGCACCGACCGGCTGCGAGAAGGTCCACACCAGGTCGCCGTCGGACAGCGAGATCACCGACTCGTTCGGCGGGAACGCTGCCCCGCCGGAGAAGAACGACTTCAGGGCGTCCGTGCCGTTGGGGGCGACGGAGTTGTGCTGCAGGTACGCGGGGTCGAACGCGGTGTCGAGGATGCTGGGGTCCTGGTCGCGGAACAGCGTGTTGTACGCGCCGACGGCGAGCTGACGGTTCTCCTCCTCCTGCGCCTCGGTGGGCGCGGCGCTGTCTGCCGATGAGTAGAGGTCGCTGAACATCGTGTTCGTGTTGCCGCTCGCCGGGGTGCCCGTGGGGACGGCCTGGTCGAACGACCAGCGCTCGACCACAGTGCCGTCGGTGACGCGGAAGAGGTCGACCGCCGCTTCGCCGGTGCGCTCATCGTCGGGGGTCGCGGTGATCTGGTAGTGGATGGCGACGAGGTCGCCGTCGGCGGCGGTGCGCTTGATGACGGCCTGGGCGCCGGGGATGCGGCTCTGCGCCGCGGAGAACTGGGCGAGGAGCCCCTCCGGGCCGGCGGTCAGGCCGCTGCCGTGCGCGACCGCATCCGACGACACCAGGTCGTCTGCGGTGCGGGTCGCGGTGGCCGACGCCGGGTCGGCGAAGGTGTCGGTGATGAGGCGCGTGACGAGCGCGAGGTTCGCCTCTTCGGTCGCGGTGTCGGCGCGGTCGGCCGCCGTTCCGCCGTCCTCGGACGACACGGTCGATGCGGCGCTCGAGTCGGGCGAGGCGGTGGAGGGGGAGGGCGCGGCGCTCGCGCATCCGGTGAGTACGACGACGCCGGCGAGGATGAGGGTGGCGCCGGTGAACAGGATTCGGGGAGATCTGCGTGGGCTCATAGGAGTCACCGTGATGAGTGCTCCTGGGAACATCTTTTGCGGAACCTTTGCGGTGGCCATGGGTTGGGCAGTGCGCGACATGCTTGCCATGGGGGTTGTTCTCGCTGCCCGGAATCAGCGGAATCACGGGCGACAACGGGGTGCGACCATCCGTGGATGTGACGCCTCGTGTCCTCGCGCTCGACCTGGCCCAGGGTCGCGGCGCACGATGCTGGCATGGCCAAGCAGATCCGTTTCAACGCGTTCGACATGAACTGCGTCGCGCACCAGTCGTCCGGCATGTGGCGTCACCCCGACGACCGGTCGTCGAGCTACAAGGACCTGGAGTACTGGACGGAGCTGGCGCAGCTGCTGGAGCGGGGGAGCTTCGACGGCATCTTCATCGCCGACGTGCTGGGCACCTATGACGTGTACGGCGACTCGAACGAGGCCGCCATCCGGCATGGCGCGCAGGTGCCGGTGAACGACCCCATCCTGCTCGTGTCGGCGATGGCGGCGGTGACCAAGAACTTGGGCTTCGGCGTGACGGCGGGCACAGCGTACGAGCACCCGTACCCGTTCGCGCGGCGTATCTCGACGCTCGATCACCTGACCAAGGGGCGGGTGGGGTGGAACGTCGTCACCGGCTACCTGCCGAGCGCGGCCCGCAACATGGGGCATGACGATCAGCTCGAGCACGACCAGCGCTACGACGTGGCCGACGAGTACCTCGAGGTGCTCTACAAGCTGTGGGAGGGGTCGTGGGAGGACGACGCGGTCGTGCGCGATCGCGAGACGGGTGTCTTCACCGACCCGGCGAAGGTGCACGAGATCGGTCACTACGGTCAGCACTACACGGTGCCCGGCATCCATCTGAGCGAGCCGTCGCCGCAGCGCACTCCCGTGATCTACCAGGCTGGGGCCTCGCCGCGCGGCATCGCGTTCGCGGCCGGCAATGCCGAGGCGATCTTCGTCGCGGCGCCCACCAAGTCGGTGCTCGCCGGCACGGTGAAGCGCATCCGCGATGCCCTCGAGGCGGCCGGGCGCAGCCGCGACGCCGCCAAGATCTACACGCTGCTCACGATCATCACCGACGAGACGGCCGAGAAGGCGCGCGCCAAGCACGCCGACTACCTGCAGTACGCCAGCGAGGAGGGCTCGCTGGTCTTCATGTCGGGATGGATGGGCATCGACCTGTCGCAGTACGACCTCGACGAGCCCATCGGCAACGTCGAGAGCAACGCCATCCAGTCGGCGGTATCGAACTTCCAGGCCGCGAACGACGACGGCAGTGAGTGGAAGGTGCGCGACATCGCCCGGCTCGGTGCCATCGGCGGCCTCGGCCCGCTGATCGTCGGGTCGCCCGAAGAGATCGCCGACGAGTTGCAGGCGTGGGCGGAGGAAGCGGATGTCGACGGCTTCAACCTGGCCTACGCCATCACCCCCGGCACCTTCGAGGACATCGTCGAGTTCATCGTGCCCGAGCTGCGCCGTCGCGGCGTCTACCCGGAGGCGTACACGCCCGGCACCCTGCGCCACAAGCTGCACGGTCGCGGCGACCGGCTGCCCGACGAGCACCACGGGTCGCAGTTCAAGGTCGGGCAGGGCGCCCGCGTCTGAGCTCCCCGGCCGTCCGTCGCGACTAGACTCGGACGGCCAGCCTCTGTAGCTCAATGGAAGAGCAGTTCCGTCCTAAGGAAACGGTTGGGGGTTCGAGTCCCTCCAGGGGCACAGACTGTTTTTCCCTCTGACCAGGATTTTTCTGGGTCCGGGCCACGCGGATCGCATTTTTGGTCGGTCGAAGATGTGGATAGGTTCCAGAGGACGTCGTGACCCGGCGCGTCTCCGTTCTCGCCGCTCACACTTTGCAGAGTCCACGCTGGCGCGCTCCGCTTGACAGCCGTCCACAACGAGCACTGCGTCGCGCCCGATCGCGCGGTGGCTGATTGTCGGCTGAACCTCAGAGAGGTGTCGAGAGATACGCCTCCCGGTCGCCTGGCTGCTCGATCCGTACCGCGTACGCGCCGAGGGCGCTCTTGAACAAAAGAAGCGCCGCGACCACCGCGGAGAAAACGGTTCCAACCTTCGAGCTCATCGAAACATGAACGGTTCCGTCAGTGCTGTCGGTGCTGTTTGACATGTTGAGGGTTGAGACCGCGCGTAAGAGAGACGGATGTGTAAGCCCGCTAACTTGGCTCCAGATCATTTCTCCGTATGCCGAGGGCAGGTCAATGGTGGCGTGGGCATCACCGACGATCTTCTTGAAGCCGACGATGCTTCGTCCGGAAGTTGGATCGGTCATGCCGATGCGCGAGGCGATACTCGTGATTTCACTGCGGTGGGTTCGGTGCCACTCCTTTCGCTCACGCTCCGCTCGGATGATGTCCGAGGGCGAGAAACTCAATTCCTCTCGGTGGGTTCCAGCGGACGTGAGCGCTTCCTTTCGAAATGAGTTCTCCTCGAATAGCTCCCGAGCTCGGTTCAACACGTGACGGCGGACCCGCTCGTTGGGATCACTGGGGCCGAGCAGCCACAACGCAAGTCCAGCACCTTCGAGCGCCGATCGCACCAGAGGATAGGTCGCGATGAAGGGCACGGTCTCGCCGTCACTGAGGATTCTGTGCAGGACGCGCAGATTGTCGGAAGCATGATCGAGCGCGTATCGCGAAGCAGTGGAGATGCGGCTCCAGCCCGTGAACTCGTCATCAAGGTGCATCTCAGAGTGTGAGAGCGGCTCCGTGTTGGAAAGGCGCCCCCACCAGCTGAGCAGACCGGGGACCGCTCGGAGCCGCTTCTGGAGCTTCGCGAGCAACTCGAGTTCTTCTGGGTCCGTTATCTCCAGCGGCCTGAATCCGTATCTGGGGGCTGCAGTCACATGCCAGACACTATGACGCCCCAACGACAGAAGCGGCGTGACCCTAGGACGAATGCATCCGAGCGAAGGGCTGAACGGGAGCTTGGCGAGAGGTTCATGTCGCCGAGGCTGCGACTGACTCGGCTCCGGTCGGAGCATCCACGCCCTGCATCCATGCGCGGTGTCGGTACGGGCCCTTCCGGCACCCTAACCAGCCCAAAACCGATGTCGTCCAGACAGTGAAGCTCCCATCGAAGAGGCGCGGGCCCGGGTTCACTGGTGCCGCAAAGCGGCGTTCAGGTGCTCCTCGGGGTCGATGAGGTGACTGTGGTCGTCGAGTCCGAGCTCGAGGTCGGCCCACGCGATCGTGCCTGTGAAGGCGCCGCCCCATTCCTTGTAGCCGTCGTAGGCGGGCATCCCGGTGTCCTCGCCGGTGTCGAGCCCTTCGTCGAACGAGAAGTAGAGCGGATGCGTGTGCTCAACGCGTCCGGAACCGGCGGGCGTTCCGTCAATGAACAGGGTGACGGTTCCGCCCTTGCCCACGCCGCCGCCGTCATAGGCGAACTCGACGCGCACCTGATGCTCACCCGCGCCGATCGGCCGGTCCGAGAGCACCGTGGTGCGCACGAGACCGCAGTAGTTGTAGTGGTAGCCGAGCTTTCCGTCCTCGGCGAAGACCGACCATCCGCCCGTGCGCCCGCCCTGCGCGACGATCGCCCCCTCGAGCCCGCCGTCATCCGGCGCGACGATCTGTGCCGTCACCGAGTACGACCTGTTCTTGACGTTCAGCGCCACGTTTTCGCCGAGGCGGACCATGCCGGGGTACAGCCTCAGCGACGTGCCCGTGACGAGCGTCGGCCGACCGGCGAGCTCGGGGTTCATGCGCTCCGCGGCCCGGTCGTCGATGGGGAACACGTTGTGCCGTGCTGCCTCGATGAGGAACAGCTGCTGCAGCTCGGCGAGCTTCTCGGGCCTCGACGCGGCGAGGTTGTTCGCCTGCGTCCAGTCGACCGAGGTGTCGTACAGCTCCCACACGTCGGCCGAGAAGTCGGGCGCCTTCGACACCACATCCCACGGCGTCCGATGCTTCGTCTGCGCCGTCCACCCCTGGTGGTAGATGCCGCGGTTGCCCATCAGCTCGAAGTACTGCGTGACGTGCCGATCATCCGCGTCGGCCTCGTTGAAGCTGTAGCTCATCGAGACGCCGTGCATCGGGATCTGGGTGACACCGTTCACGGTGTGCGGCTCGGCGAGCCGCGCGACGTCGAGGATGGTCGGCGCGATGTCGATGACGTGGTGCCACTGGCTGCGCACTTCTCCCTGCCCGTCGATGCGGGAGGGCCAGTGCACGATCGTGCCGTTGCGCGTGCCGCCGTAGTGCGAGGCGACCTGCTTCGTCCACTGGTACGGAGTGCACATGGCGTGGGCCCACGCGACCGAATAGTGGTTGTAGGCCTCGGGGCCGCCCACCTTGTCGAGGTGCTCGTTCCAGAACTCGACGGTCTCGAACTCGGCCCCGCCGTTGGATGCGGTCGTGAGCATGTAGGCGCCGTTGATGCCGCCTTCGGCGCTCGCCCCGTTGTCGCCGATGATGTAGTAGACGAGCGTGTCGTCGAGGATGCCCTGTTCGTCCAGCGCATCGATCACGCGGCCGGTGTGGAAGTCGGCGTACTCGAGGAACGCCGCGTACACCTCCATCTGGTGCGCGAGGATCGGCTTCTGCTCCTCGGGCACGTCATCCCAGGCGGGCAGCCCGTCGGGGCGCTCCGTGAGCTGCGAATCGGCGGCGATCACGCCGAGCTCGATCTGCCGCGCGAAGGTCCGCTCGCGCTGCTCATCCCAGCCGTGATCGAACTTCCCCTTGTACTTGGCGATCCAGTCGGTGGGCACATGGTGCGGGGCGTGGGTCGCGCCCGGCGCGAAGTAGATGAAGAACGGCTTGTCCGGCGTGAGGCTCTTCTGCTGGCGCACGTACTCGATGGTCTTGTCGGCGAGGTCGGGCATGAGGTGATAGCCGTCGGTCGTCGGCGGGGAGACGGCCGTCACGCCGTCGACGAGCGCCGGTGCCCACTGGTTGGTCTCGCCGCCGATGAACCCGTAGAAGCGCTCGAATCCGCTGAACGCGGGCCAGTGGTCGAACGGGCCGGTCGGACCGGTCTCCCACACGGGCACCTCGTGGCACTTGCCGAACTGGGCGGTGTTGTACCCGTTCTGGCGAAGGATCTCGGGCAGCGGCACCGCGGTGTTCGGGCGTGTCGAGCGGTACCCGGGCGACGGCGTCGCGGTCTCGGTGATGTGTCCCATCCCGACCGCGTGGTGGTTGCGGCCCGACAGCAGAGCAGCGCGAGTGGGGGAGCAGAGCGCCGTCGTGTGGAACCGCGTGTACTTCAGCCCCGCATTCGCGAGTCGCTCCGCGGTGGGCATGGACACCGGGCCGCCGAAAGCGCTCGACGCTCCGAAGCCGACGTCGTCGAGCAGGATGACGAGGACGTTCGGGGCGCTCTGAGGCGGGCGCTTCGCGACGATCGGCGGAAACTCGCTCTCGTTCTTCTTCGCGTCGAAGACCACCGTTCCCTGGAAGGCGCGATCGGGGAGGGGAAGGATGGAGCCCGGAAGTTCCTCAGACATAACGACCTCTCGTTCGTCCGGCCCATGGCGGCCGCTGGTCGTCATGCTATTGATCGCGCAGAGCCCAGACCTCGGCCGAAGCCCCGTCATGACGGTCTTTCACCCCACACGGGTGATGTCTGCGGGACGGCGGGAATCCGACCCGGCGGCGCGTCCGGACCCGCCGAGCGTAGTCCCGTGCGACGTCCTTCGCCGGCTCTCGGGCTATCGCTACGCTCGGTGAGATGAGTACTCGTCAGAGCACGATGCCGCTTCGGCCCGATCTCCTGATCGCGAGGCCGAGGCTTCTCAAGGCTCTGAACGAATCGATGCGCGACGCACGGGTCGCCGCGATCTGGGCGCCGGCCGGTTCGGGCAAGTCGGCTCTGCTGAGCCAGTGGGTGGCCACGCTGGATGCCGACGTGCCCGTGATCGATGCATCGGATGAGGCGGAGGCGGTCGAGGCGATCGCCGCGATCGACGCGTCGGCCGAGGGCTACCTCGTCGTCGACCAGGTCGACAGGGCACCCGCTCCCGTGCGGGAGGCGCTCCTCGCCGTACTCGAGCGAGGACTCCCTCAGGTCCGCATCGTGATGGCAGGCCGTTTCGACCCGTTCCCGCCATCCGTTTCGCGGCGGATGAGCATGCGCGAGCTTCGCGAGGCCGACCTGGCGTTCTCCGCCGCCGAGATCGAGCGATACCTCGGGGACGCGGAACGCACGCTCGACACGCTGCAAGCGGAGCGCGTACGGGTGCGTACGGGCGGGTGGGCTGCCGCGCTGGTGCTGCTGAAGCAGGTGCTCGGAACGGGCGACGACGACGCGGTGATCGATCGCTTCGATGGCGACAGCCGGCCGGTCGCCGACTACCTCGTCTCGGAGCTGCTGGAGCAGCTTCCGCCGCTGGACCGCGACGTTCTGGTGTGGGCGGCGGTGGACGCTCGGGTGCCCTTGGTGTTGGCCGCCGCGCTCACCGACCGCGCGGATGCCGGTGCGGTGCTGGACCGCGCGGTCAGCGCCAACTCGCTGATGTCGCGCATCGACGACGTATACGTCTTCCACCCGGTTCTCGCGACGTTCCTCGGCGCGGAGCAGCGACGCCGGAACATCGTCAGAGCTCGCGAGGGGCATCGCCACGCGTCCGCCTGGTTCGAGCGCTCCGGCGCGCTCGTCCGCGCCCTGGATCACCTCGTCCGCGCCGAGGATGACGACGCGTTGGCGGTGTTCTTGGACGACCACGGGTACGCGTTGATCTTCCACGGCGAGTCCGGCGCGGTGATGCGCGCGGTGCGTCGGCTGGATCCGGCGCACCGGCGCCGCATCGATGCCGACATGCGCCTCGTGATGGACGTGCCGCATTTCGCGGAACGCGAGCGCGCGGCGCATCGGCTCGCCGCGCGGACGGCATCGCAGCCCGACAGTGCTCCGACCGCGGTCGATCGAATCGTGGACCTCCTCTGGTCGCACGCGACGGGACGCCCCGATCCCGCGGCGCGGGACGCGCTGTCGATGACCGACACAGCGCTCCTCCCGCCCGCTGTCGGGCTGTTCCTCGAGATCGCGCTCGCGTGGACCGACCCCGTCGTGGACGACGACGACAGGCTGCGCGCGAGCGAGCGGCTGATCGCGGTCGGGGCTCGCAGCGAGGCCGCAGGTCCCCACCGATGGTTGCGGCTGCTCGCTCTCGAGAGCGCATTGTCGGTGGTGGCATCCGCGTCACGGTGGGTCGATGTCGAGCCCGTCTTCCGTGCCCTGGCGCGCGAGATGGTGAGTGACGCGGATCCTGCCGACTCGGTCGCGACGCGTGCGGTGTTCGCGCGCGCTGCGCACGCGTTCCACCGCGGGGAATCGCTTCCCGCCACCCTGGCACGCATCGCGGACGCTCGTCAGGCTGTCGTGGAGCCCGCGATGCAGCATATGGCGCGGACGCTCACGGCGTTGGACGGCGTGGACAGGTGTCCCGGAGCGACGTCGCTGACCGTGCTCACCGAGACCATCGAGGACGAGTTGGCCGATTGGCCCGTCGCCCTGTCGTACGCGGCCGTTCCGTGGATGTACTCCGCGCTGTGGCACGGCGACATTCCGCTCACCGACCGCATCCTCGTGCGCTGCGAGCGAGTTCTGGGCGTGCGGTCGATGGAGTTTCTGACGGTCGCCTTTCTCCGCAGGCCGGAGCGCGACACGGAGAGGGCGCTGAGTCGCGCACTCGAGAAGGGCGCCACCAAAGTGAGCCCCTTGGCGCCGGCCTACGCCTGGACGGCATTGGCTCTTCATGCGGATGCGCGGGGGCAGGAATCCCGTGCAACCGATCGGATCGTGAGCGCCCTGATGTGCGCCTCACCGTTGGGGGCCGTGCGCCCGTTCCTGCAAGAGAGCCGGCGGCCGGCGATGATCATCCGCGACCGGATCGATCGCCTGGGTCGATGGCGGCCTCTGGGCGATGCCGTGCTCGCGCATGATCGGGTGACCTCGACCGCCCTGCCGCAGGCGGCCTTGACGCCTCGCGAGCGGGAACTGGTGCGCGAGCTTCCTGCGCACCAGAGCATCCCCGACATCGCGGTGCGCCGCCAGGTCAGCGTCAACACCGTGAAGACCCAGCTCCAGAGCATCTACGGCAAGCTCGGCGTGACCAGCCGTGCAGACGCGGTCACCGCGGCGCGCGAGCTCGGTCTGCTCTGACGGCCGATCCATCCACGTGCCCGGCGGGCCGCCGCCCTGCCGCGGCGTTCTTTCACCCCACACGGGTGATGTCTGCGGGACGGCGAGGAGTGAGGCTTCCAATGACACGGCTTCGTCCGGTTCCTGCGTGCCGCCGGAACGGGCAGCCGGTCGACGGAGAGGACGAACATGACGGACCTGCCCGGGCGCCTTGCGTCGCTGCCATCCGACGGCGATCTGCCCTCTCGCGACGCCATCCCCGCCATCTTCGACGAGCTCGACTATCAGTTCGCCTGCCAGGCGTATCTCTGGGCGCTGCCGCTCGTGTCGTACGCCCAGTGGAAGACGCAGCACTACGACGTCTTCGGCGCCACCGGCAGCGACCTGGTGCGCTACGTGACCTACCGTGATCGGCTCGGCCTGATCACGGCGAACGCGACGACACCGTACGTCCTCAACTTCTTCGATTTGTCGCAGTCCGGACCGCTCGTCATCGAGCTTCCCGCCGGCCCGACCGCGGGCGGCGTGTCCGACTTCTGGCAGCGGGAAGTGGGAGCGATGGGCGAGATGGGGCCCGACGGCGGCAAGGGCGGGAAGTACGTCATCCTGGCGCCCGGCACCGAGGCGCCTCCCGGACTGGGATCCGACTATCGCCTGCTCGAGTCGTCGGGCGTGAACATCATGTTCGGCTTCCGGACGCTGGACCCCGACCCCCACCGTGCCGAGGCCCTCGTCGCGGGCGTCCGCATCTACCCGTACGACCAGCGCGAGAACCCCGCGCCCACGCGCATCGTCTCGCCGGATGGACGCCCGTGGAGCGGTGACCAGCCGCGCGGACTCGACTACTGGCGCCGGCTGCACGAGATCTACCAGAGCGAGATCGTGGATGAGCGCGATCGCTTCTACCTCGCCATGCTGAAGCAACTCAGCATCGAGAAGGGCGCACCGTTCGACCCCGACGAGCGGCTGACTCGCCTGCTCGAGCAGGGCGCCGCCGCCGGTGAGCTGATGGCCCAGGCCAACACGTTCGCCAAACGCTTCGCACAGGGCACCTACTGGCCCGATCGGGCGTGGGAGCAGGCGATCGTCCTCGACAACTCCGCCCAGCGCGGCGACGGCTACGACGAACTGCTCGAACGCGCCTCGTGGTTCTACGAGGCGGTGAGCTTCTCGGAAGCGATGAAGAGCCGGACGCCCGGCGTCGGACAGGCCTACCTCGGCTCCTACACGGACGACGCGGGAGAGTGGCTCGACGGAGGGCGGGACTACACGCTGCATGTGCCCGCCGACGTGCCCGCCAAGCTGTTCTGGTCTGCAACCGTGTACGACGTCGCCACGCGCTGCCTGATCGACAACGCGCAGCAGCGCGGCGACCGCGGATCGCGCGACCCTGAACTCGTGACGAATGAGGACGGCTCGGTGGATCTCTTCTTCGGCCCGAGCGCTCCGCCGTCAGGGGAGTCGAACTGGGTGCAGACCCTGCCGGGCGCGCACTGGTTCTCGTACTTCCGGTTCTACGGTCCGCTCGAGCCCTACCTCGATCGCACCTGGAAGCTCGGAGACATCACGCCGGTCACCCGGCAGTGAGGTGCGGATGCGCCGGGTCTGACGGCGCGGGCCAGGTCATCTTCAGGACGGCGATGACGTCGTGGAGATCGGCGCCGGTGGAGGTCGCCTCGTCGGCGAGGTCTCGGATGAGCGCGATCACCGATCGCGGCAGGAGAGCGGCGGATGCGGCGACTCGGGTACCCGCCGCCGTCTTGCTGATGACCAGGCCGTCCTGCTCGAGCATCTTGTAGGCCTTGGCGGCCGTGCCGGGGGCGACGCCCAGGTCTGCGGCCATCTGCCGGACGGTGGGGAGCCGTTCGTTCACGCCGAGCTGGCCCGACACGATGAGGGCTCGGAGCTGGCGGTAGATGTCGACGGCCGGGCTGCCCTCATCCGGCGACGCGATGAGCGTGCCCGCGGTCATCGACCGGCTCCGGCGCCGACGAACGGTTCGGCTTCGCTCGTCTGCGCAAGCCCGGTGCGGGTCGCGCGCAGCCCGCTGACCGCCGTGAGGAGCAGGAGGACGAAGGCGGTGACAGAGAGGACGGGAACGAACCATCCCGCGGCGACGGCGAGCTCGGCGTAGCGCCAGGCAGCGTCGTACGACGTGTCGCCGTCTTCCCCCATGACCGTCAGTGACGAGCCCGAGCCGGCGGTGGCGATGAGCCGCCACGCTGCCGCCAGCGCCAGGAGCATCGCCGCGGTCACGATGCGGGTCACGTCCGTCGCCGTGACGCGCCGAGCGGCGCGTTCGGCGGCGACCGTCTCGGACCGGCGGAACGGGCGCGCGGCGTTGCGATCGAGCGTCGCCCAGGCCACGGCGCCCAGCGCCGCCAGGGCGGTGAGGACGGGAATGCCGTAGATCCATCCGTAGAACGGCAGGCGGATCGGATCGATCGCCGCCTCGTTCGGGATCGGTATGACGAGCCACGTGTGCTGGCCCTCGCCGTCGGTGGATGAGGCGAGCCCCGCAGCGACCGTGGTGGCGATCAGTGCGAGTGCGACGACGGCCGTCACCGACAGCGCCGCGCGTGAGCTGAACGACCTCCAGTGACGGCGGGTCGCCGAGATGAACGGGGCGTCGGGCGCCGTCGTCCCGCGCGTCGCGATCACCCCTAGGGCGATGCAGAGCCCGACCGCCGCGGCGGCGAGGGGAACGGCGAATCGCCACCAGTGGACGGGCCCCGGCCCGGCGAAGACGTAACCGCGGAGGACGAACTCGACGAGGAACAGCACGATCACCCCGGCCGCGACGGCGCCGAGCGTGCGTCGCTCCGGGGCGTAGTGCGAGGGAAGCAGGGGAGGTCGCCCGACGCGCCCCGGGCGTGAGGCGACGATGAGGATCCCGCCGGTGATCAGCAGCGCCACGAGGAGCGAGATCGGCGGGAACGACAGAACTCCCCAGATCAGGTGCAGGGGGTCGAACTCGCGTCCGGTCATCGGCATGGGCTTCTCCTATCGCCTTGTGTCATATGTCTATCACAACTTGTTTCGCCGTGAAGATACAAATGTGCCGCGCCCCGCGGTACCCCACCGCCGAGGAGGAGAATGTCTCCATGCCTTCTCCTCACCGCCCCGGTCTGCGGGTGACGGCGGGTCTGACGATCCCGGAGTCGGAGCTGGTGTGGCGGTTCTCGCGGTCCTCCGGCCCTGGTGGGCAGGGGGTGAACACCGCGGATTCGCGTGCCGAGCTGGTGTGGGATGCGGCCGGCTCGTCCGCACTCAGCGACCACCAGCGCGCGCGTCTGCTCGACCGGCTGGGTGGGCGTCTGGTCGGAGGAGTGCTGACCGTCGCCGCATCCGAGCATCGCGCGCAGCTGCGCAATCGCGAGGCGGCCCGCGAGCGGCTGGCGGTGCTGGTCGCCGAGGCGATCCGCCCGCCGGCGGCCGCGCGGCGACCGACGAAGCCGACGCGCGGCTCGAAGGAGCGCCGGCTCGGCGCGAAGCAGCGCCGCACCGACGTCAAGAAGCTGCGACGCCCGCCGACCGACTGACGCTCGCCTGGGTAGGCTCGAGGTCCGACGCACACAGAGGAGGCACCGCATCGTGGCAGTGCAGCGCCTCTCACCCCGGCTCGCTCCGTCGGCCGACGCCGCGATCCCCGTCTTCCCGAACGGACGCAATCCGCGCCCGCTCGCGTGGCTCGTGATCGCCGTCGCTCTGCTCCCCGCGTTCCTCACCCTCGCCGACGACCGGCTCGGCTTCCGGCTCGTCATGGCGGCGCTGGCGCTCGGGATCGCGCTCATCGGCGTCGGTCTCTTCGTCATGTTCGGGTCGATCGAGCGGCACGTCGTGCGCGTGGATGCCGCCGCCCCCGCGCTGCGCTTCGCCCCACCGGCGGCGGCCACCGTGCCGCCCGTCGGCATCGCGCTCGGCCTGCTGCTGCCCGCCATCGCGCAGGCGGTCGTCGAGGTCACCGGGCTGCCCACGATGCCGTCGATCCTGCTCTCGCGCGGGCCCTACGCCCTCGGCCTGCTCGGGCTGATCGTCCTCGGGGTGCGGCTCTGGCAGCTGCGGGTGCCCGCGGGACTCACGCTCACCCCCGCCGGGCTCCGCGGCGTCCGCGGGCGCGCAGACATCGACTGGCGCTGGGAGGACCTCGCGAGCGTGAGCGTGGTCGCTGCTCCGGCGGCGAAGCTCGCGCTCGTCCCGCGCGGGGGAGCGGGGCGACCGGTGCAGGCGCCGGCGCTCGCCCTCGGGTCCGACCCGAACGCGGTGGCCGCGATCATCCGCCACTACCTCGAGAACCCGCGCGAGCGCGCGGCGCTGTCGGAGGGCGGCGGCGCCGCCGTCCGCCGCGTGGAAGACAGCGCGGAACGCGGCTGAGCGCACGCCGCCGCACCGTTCTACCCTGGTGCGGTGAGCGACGCACTCGACGACGGACCCTTCTTCCACGGCACGAAAGCAGACCTGCACGAGGGCGACCTGTTGACGGCGGGATTCCGGTCGAACTACCGACCCGAGATCGTGATGAACCACATCTACTTCACCGCGCTCGTCGACGGAGCGGGGCTCGCGGCCGAGCTCGCGGCGGGCGAGGCGCCCCCACGGGTCTATGAGGTCGCGCCGACCGGCGTGTTCGAGAACGACCCGAACGTGACCGACAAGAAGTTCCCCGGCAACCCGACCCGTTCGTATCGCAGCACCGACCCCATCCGCGTCGTCCGTGAGGTGACCGACTGGCCGCGCCTGGCCCCCGAGGCGCTCGCCGCCTGGCGGGAACGCCTCATCGCCATCCGCGACGTCGAGCGCGGCGAGATCATCAACTGAGGCGCCCGCCTCACGGGCTCCCCGGATAATGGACCGGTGGAGCCGTGGGAGATGCGCGAGTGGTACGCCGACTACCTCGACGCGTGCAACCGCCACGACCTCGACGCCATCCGCTCGTTCGTCGACCCGGCCGTGCGGCGTGCGCATCGCCCCGGCGGCGCCGACGCGTGGGTCGACGACATGGCCGATCTGTTCGAGGCGTTCCCGGATTGGCGGTGGCGCCGCATCCAGCTCGTGATCGAAGAGGACCGCATCGCCGCGCACCTGCGGGGGAGCGGCACGCACCTGGGCGCCTACGACGGCATCGCCCCCACGCGCCGGCACGCCAACGTGGCCGAGTTCGCGATGTACCGGGTGGAGCGCGGGCGCTTCGTGGAGTTCACCGGGTCCGCGCGCGAGACGGACCTCGGCGCGCAACTGCGGGGATGACCGCGCGTGCGCGGACGCCGCCCCGAGGCGCCCGCGCACGCGACGCGCTACTTCTTCTTCGCGCCCACCAACTGCTGAACGGCCTTCTTGATCTCGGCGAACTCGTCCTGCTTGGTCGCCACGAACTCGAGGGCCTCGACACCGGTCGCGAGCGCGCTGGTCGCAAGCTCGCCGACATCGGTGAACCTGTGGCTCACATCCCCCGCAAGACCGCCTTCGAGCGCCAGCCGGCTCACGAGGTCGAGGCGCAGCGTCTTCGTGCCCTCCGCGAAGCTCAGCTCGTCGAAGTCCACCCACACCATGCCCGGACGCGTGGTCGACTCGAAGACGTACCGCTTGTTGGTGAGGTCGAGAACGACCTGCCAGATGGTCTGTGACGCGTCGGGCTTGCCCGGCTCAGGCGTGCGGAACGGCTGCGCCGCATTGCGGATGATGCTGAACATCGCCGCGATCGCCTCGACCTGCGTCGTGGGCTGCACCTGGTGCTCGACGTAGAACAGGGCGCGCGCGAAGCGGTCGCTCGCCAGCGTCGACCCCGGCAGCGGCCGGTCGCCACCGAGCCCCTCGTAGACCTTCACGAGCTCGAGCTGCTGGTCGTAGGTCGGAGAGTTCGTCATGACCTTGTAGTCGCGGCTGTGGTAGACCGTCGGCGTGCCGTCGACGTACTCGATGATCGCCGAATCGCCGCTCGCGTCGTTGATCGCCAGGTGCAGTGTCGGAACCAGGTGACCGGTGGGGTCGAACAGCTGCGCGATCTCGACCTGCGAGTCGTTCGTCCAGGCGACGGCCTCGGCGACCGTGGCGAAGTTGTCGAGGTAGTACTGCAGCCAGACGGCCTGGCTCAGCTGCGTGGCCGAAGCCTCGGGCTTGCCGTAGTTCGACTCCGCGAGCCAGAGGATGTGGCCGGCGAAGCCTTCTTCGTTCATGCCGTCCGTGGCGATCAGGTCGAAGGCCGTGGCCACGAGACTGCCGTACTTCGCGCGCCACGTGAGGGACCCGTGCACCCCGTCGGTGCGCTCGATGCCCCGCGGGTACTTCCACAGGTTCGAGAGCAGATCCATGTGGAAGTCCATGTTCCGGCCGACGATGACCGACCCATTCGCGTCGGACCAGACAACTCGTGTGCACATATCGATCGCGCATCCTTTCGTGGAGCTCGTCTACGTGCGCCTCAGGCTAGGGAGACGCGCGTCCGGAGTGGGCGGTAGGCCGGCGATTTCATCAGCGGCGTCACCCCGCGCGTCACCCTGCCCTCCCCTTGTCACCCGGGTGAGGACCGGGTGAGCCGGGAGGTGATGTGTGGCGCGCGCTTCGTCACCCCGACGGCGAGGTGGGTTAGAAAGAGACCAGGCCTTGGGGGAGGCCCTGAAGACAGATACCGCCGTCACTCCCTCGGGTCGATCGAGGAGGTCCAATGTCGGATTCACTGGATGATGCGGAGCTCGCCGCCGTCGCACGTCGATGGGCATCTCACGCGGGGGCGCCGGCATGAACCTGAACGATGCGGACCGCGCGAGCGACGAGCTCGTGAAGGCGATCGGTTCGGGGCGACCCGAGAACATGGCGCGCGTCGCGGTCGCCCACTTCTGGCCCCTCTTCAGCGCCCATTTCGAGATGCTGATGAGCGTGGTGACCGCTCTGCCCGCGTCGCTGCTCGATCGGCACCCGTTGCTGCGCGTGCTGCATCCCATGACCCCCGTTCTCGCCCGCACCAGCCGCACCTTCATGCCCGTCGTCTCGAGCGAGGATGCTCGGTCGATGAGCCCCGAGGAACTGGACTTCTTCGTGATCGCGCAGATGATCGCCGCGCGCTTCAACGGCGACGTCGCCGGCTCGCTCGGTTACGCCCGCCGGCTGGAGGATCGCATGCTGCAGCTGCGCGTCGAGGCGCGCGACCGCATGGATGGGCCGCTGTGGTTCTTCCACCTGCAGATCGGATCGACTCTTCTCGCGGCGGGCGAGTCGAGCAAGGCGTTGCTCGAGTTCGCCACCGCCCGCCAACTCGGGCGTCTCTCCATCCAGGCGGATGCCGAACGCATCGCGCTCGGACGTGTGGCGCTCGCGCACGCGGTGCGCGGCACCGTGGGCGACGCGGAGCGTGCCCTGGCCGACGCCGTGGCCCTGCCCCCGGTCACCGCGGCGCACGCACGAGCGGTGCGGGCGACCGAATCCGCGGTCGCGGCTCTGATCGGAGCCGACCGGCTGTCGGACGACGTCGACGCCCTCCTCATGGCACTCGACCCCTACGACAGCATCGAGTTGAGCTGGCCCTTCGCCCTGCTGGCGCGGTGCCGTGTGCACCTGGCCCGCCATCAGCCGGAGGACGCGATCGAAGCGATCCGCCTGGCGACGGACGCCCATCCGCCGCAGCAGGGGTCGTTCGCCGCCGACGTGCTCGCTGCGACATCCATCGACGCTCTGCTCGCGTCCGGCGACCTGTCGTGGGCGTGGCGGACCGCCGAGGAGCGCGGCAAGGCCGGTGTGCTCTCACGTCTCGCGACCATCCGGCTGGCGCTGCAGGACGGCCGGCTCGACACCGCCGAGCAGGAGCTGCGGCTGCTGGCGGGTGAACAGAGCCTCGGCCCGGCCCAGCGCGCCGAATCCGTTCTGCTGTCGGGGTGGCTCGCCCTCGCTCGCACGGGAGCGCTCGATCGAGAGACGGCGCTGCAGATCTCACGCATCGCCCGTCGCCGCGACAGCCGTCGCCTGCTCGCGATCATCCCGCGGCAGCTCGTCGAGCACGTACGCGACCTCTTGCCCGATGAGGCGGGAGTCGAGTTCGACGCGATGATCGTCGGTGTCTCGAGTGTCGAGATGCACGCTCGGCCCGCGCTGACGGTGAGCGAGCGTCGCGTCTTGAACGCGCTGCCGGTGCACCATTCGACGGCGGCGATGGCGTCGGCGTTCCATGTGTCGCCGAACACCGTGAAGTCGCAGCTGCGGTCGCTCTACCGGAAACTCGGGTGCTCGACCCGCGATGAAGCGGTGACCGTCGCGACGCGCCTGCGCATTCTCGTGCCCGATCAGGCCTCGTCGTAGGCGACGATCCGCAGCCGCGCGGCGGCGCGGATCGCCTCGCCGCGCGACGAGCAGCCGAGCTTGCGATAGACCGACGTCAGCTGCGACTTGACCGTGTGGGGAGAGACCCGGAAGGCCGCGGCGATCGCGGTGGTCGTCGTGTGATCGGAGAGCGCCCTGAGCACGCGCAACTCGGCCCGGGTCAGCTCCGGGCGCCGTGGCACGTCGACGTGCACGAGGGGCAGGGTGGCCGCGTCGAACGCGGTCGAGTCGATGGGATCGAGCGCTTCGCCGACGTCGTGCATGAGCTGCACCGGCATCGTCGCCACCACGCGCCGCAGCGCGTCGCGCGTCGCCAGCCGGAACACGTGCCGCGCCGTGGTGTCGGCGACCGCGCCGGCGCGCTCGTGCTCGAGCCACGCCGAGAGCAGCGTCAGCTCGGCGCGCTGTCCCGGCCCGAGGGCTGCCTCGCGCGTCAGCCGACGCAGCTCATCACCGGCCGTGTCGAGCCGGGAGTCCAGCAGGGCGTGGCGCACGATGGCCACGCGCGAGAGGAGGCCGACACGGGATGAGGCCTCGGCGACGCTCGCGGCCCGGTTCCTCGCGCCGATCGCCCAGAAGCCCTCGATGGATGCGGCCGCGATCACGTCCGATGCGAACGAACCGTGCTGCGCGGGGTGGGCTTCGGACGACAGGCGGACCGCCTCGATCGCCTCGTCGGGCCGTTGCAGGGCGAACAGGGCGCGGGTGCGTGCCAGGAGCGCGAACGGCCAGCTCAGCTCGATGCTGTCGTAGGGCTCGAGACGGCTCAGCAGGTCCTCGGCGTCCGGCACCATACGCTCGACGCCGATCAGCGCCCGCGCCGTGTGCTCGGTCGTCGAGCTGGAGGCGGTGTGCGCGGCGGTGACCGGGCGCTGCGCGGCGAGCTCCGCCAGCGCCCGGTCGGCGTCGTCGAGCGAGCCCCGCACCGCGTGGGCCAGGGCGATGCGGCCCAGCGCCATCCGTTCGGCATCGGGCTGCGGCGCGAGCCTGCCGAGTTGCCGGGCGGTGGCGAGCTGCGACAGCGCGGCCGCGCTGTCGCCGGCCGCGAGCAGCGTCGAGCCGATCTGCTGGTGATAGAACCACAGCGGACCGTCGGTGCGGTCCCGGGCATCGATGCGTGACTGCGAGATACGGCTTTCGAGGCGCCGGGCGTAGACGAGGGCGGCGGCCACATCCCCGCTCAGGCGGAAGCCGACCATCTGCACGAGGGTGAGGATGTCGAGTTCGTCCTCCGACATCGAGCGCGCGTCGCCCGGGTAGAGCAGCGGCTTGAACGGACGTGTCGTGCGCGCCAGCACCGGCGTCATCCGATGCACGATCCGCAGAACGGGGGAGCGCTCGAGAAGCGCACCGGGGAGCGATTCGATCGCCGCCGCCAGCTCCTCGAAGTGCGCGCTGTAGAGCGGCCAGATGTTGTCCATGGCCGCCGCCGCGATGGCGTCCGCGCTGCCGCCCTCGACGGCGGCCCGGAGCGCGCGGTGCGCGAGCGCGCGGTCGGTCAGGTTCATGCCCGCACCACACCGACGCGCATAGGCGCACCGGCGCGGCGCGGCGCTACGTCCGGCATAGTCCCCCCCCATCGCGGTGGCCCCCGGATCCGCGGCTGGGAAGGGCGGCGTCCACGGCTCAGACACGGACACTACTCACACATCCGCGCGCGGCACGAGTGGATGAAAGGCGGGTGATGCACGGATGACGACCGTGAGTACCGCGCGGATGACGGCTCGGGCGATTTCTCCCACGGGCCGCTCGCAACCTGCGGGCACCGGCATAGTGTCGCCGCCATGACCACTGGGACTCATGCACCCCGAAGAATGATCATCCGCAACGTCCGCGTCTTCGACGGTCTCAGCGACCACACGCAGGACAACGTCGATGTTCTCGTCGAGGGCGCGCACATCGTGGCCGTATCGTCGTCGCCGGTCGCGGGCGACGCATCCGACGGAGTCGTCGAGATCGACGGTCGCGGTCAGTTCCTCATGCCGGGGCTGAGCGATGCTCACGTGCATCTCATGGGCAACGCCAACAGCATGGTCGATTTCCTCCAGGGACCGACGGGGTCGCTCTACGGCAACACGATCGCCGAGGCGAAGCGGATGCTGCTGCGAGGCTTCACGACGGTGCGCGACATGGGCGGCGACACGGCGCCGGTCAAGTCCCTCATCGACCGCGGGGTGTTCGAGGGACCGCGCATCTTCCCGAGTCAGGCGATGATCTCGCAGACCTCGGGCCATGCCGACTTCGCGTTCGTCTACGACACCCCCGAGGAGTTCGGCGGCAAGCCTTCGCGGACCGACGACATCCACTTCACCCGCATCGCGGACGGTGTGCCGCGGGTCCTGGCGGCGGTGCGCGAGCAGCTGCGTCAGGGAGCGAGTCAGATCAAGCTCACGCTCGGCGGGGGAGCGGCCTCGATGTACGACCCTCTCAACACGTTGCAGTACACCCCCGACGAGATCAAGGCGGCGGTGCAGGCGGCGACCGATTACGGCACGTACGTGGCGACCCACGTCTACACGCCTGCCGGGATCGCCCGCGCCATCGATGCTGGGGTCGCCTCGATCGAGCACGGCCACCTCGCCGACGAGAAGACGATCCGCCTCATCGCCGACACGCAGACGTGGCTGTCGATGCAGCCGTTCGCGGAGGACGACCACCACTACCCCGACCCGGTGCGCGCCGGCAAGAACGCCGAGATCTGCCACGGCACCGATCAGGTCTACGCGTGGGCCAAGACCTACGGGGTCAAGACGGCCTGGGGCACCGACCTGCTGCTCGAGCCGCAGTCGGCCGCCCGGCAGAGCGTGATGGCGGCGCGGCTGGGCGAGTACTACTCCAACGCCGAGGCGCTCCGGATGCTCACTTCGGGCAACGCGGCGCTGTTCGAGCTCGCGGGAGAACGCAACACCTACCGCGGCGGAAAGCTGGGGGTTCTCGCGGAGGGCGCATGGGCCGACATGATCCTCATCGACGGCGACCCGATCGCCGACCTCTCGGTCATCGCCGATCCCGACACCAACCTCACCCTGATCGTCAAAGACGGCCAGGTCGTCAAGAACACGCTCTGAGCCGGCGCGCGCAGCGACGGCGGACGACGAGCCCAAGGAGGATGACCGTGGCTGTGCCGACGGAAGAGAACGCGACCGACACCCACATCGGTACCCGCGGCGGCGGACCATCCGCCTTCGGAGAGGTGCTGATCACCGCATCCGGAATCGGGGTGGACGCCTCCTGGGGCCACATCTACGGCCCGGTCGATCTCACGGTGCGCGCCGGTGGCGTCACCGTGCTCGTGGGAGCAGGCGGACGCGGACGCACTGCCCTGCTGCTCACGCTCGCCGGCCGCATGAAACCGACGACCGGTCGACTCGAGGCCTTCGGCCGCGTCGACGCGCCGCACCACCTCTTCGAGCACGCGGCCATCGCCAACATCGACGAGGTCGACGGCATCGGCCAGACCATCCGCGTGCACGACATCGTCACCGAGCAGGTGCGTTGGGCCGCCCGCTGGTACCAGTGGGTCCCGCAGGCGACCGAGGCCGACCTCGAACGCATCTGCCGGCCCGTCTTCGGCGACTACTCGCTCCCCTCCATGGATGCGATGGTCGAGGAGCTGCCCGAGTTCACCGCGGCGCTCTTCCGCATCGCCGTCGCCAACATCCGCAAACCCCCGCTGCTGGTCGTGGGCGGGGTCGACCGGCTGGCCAGCATCGCGAGCGCCGGCACCCTCATGGATCGCCTGATCGCTCTGGGGGCGGAACAGACGGTCGTCACGGCCGATGTCAACGGCGTCGCCCTGCGCGACGGCATCACGGACGCCCTCGAGGTCCCTAATCTGACCGATCACGAGTTCGCCGTCCTCGAGCGGGAGGTCTACGACCGATGATCGCCGCATTCTCGCCGGGCAGTGATTTCAAGCGGTACTACCGAGGCCGCATGCCGCGCCTCGCGTTCGTCATCATCATCCTCATGCCGCTCATGTACGGCGCGCTGTACCTGTGGGCGTTCTGGAACCCGTTCGGCAACGTCGACAAGATCCCCGTCGCGATCGTCAACCTGGATGCGGGCACCACCATCAACGGTGAGGCCCTCGACGCCGGAACCGACGTCGTGCAGGGACTCATCGATTCGAAGCAGCTCGATCTGCACGAGGTCAGCGAGCAGGAGGCCACCGACGGGCTCGCGCACGGCACCTACTACTTCACGATCACCCTGCCGAAGGACTTCAGCGAGGCGGTGGCCTCGGCCGCCGGCGACGACCCGCGCTCGGCGCGACTGGAGTTCCGCTACAACGACGCCAACAACTACCTCTCGACGGTGATCGGACAGGATGCCGCCGAGGAGGTCATCAACCAGGTCAGCGCACAGGTCGGGCAGCAGACGTTCGAGATGGTGCTCACCGGCGTCAAGGGAGCGATCCCCAAGATCCAGGACGCCGTGGCCAGCGTCGATCAGTTGAACGACGGGATGCAGACCGCGAACGGCGGTGCGCAGGAACTCGCCGAGAACCTGATCACCGCCAAGGGCGGCGGCGCGCAGATCGCCGACGCGATCGACGAGCTCGACGACGCGGTGCAGGATGCGGTCCGCCGCGCCGACGCCGCCATCGCACGGTCGGGCATCACGGGCGACGAGGTGCGACAGATCGTGGCGCGCATCGACGCCAACACCAACGCCGTCGCCGGGGCGTTCGATCGGGCCGCCGCCGCGCACACCGAGGCCGAGGCCCAGCTGCAGACCGTCATCGACGACCTCGCCGCCAGCGACGACCCGGTCGAGCAGGCCGTCGCCGCGCGCCTGGCCGGGGTGCAGCAGAGCTTCCAGAACGCCCGGCTCACGCAGGAGGTCACCGGACTCTTCGACGCGATCCACGCGGACGTCGACCTGATGGCCGCAGAGTTCACCAACCCGAGCAGTCGCATCAACGTCATCATGCGCTCGGTCGAATCCGGCGGCGTGCAGCGGGATCTCGCGCTGGTGTCGTCGAAGGCGAACGAGCTGCGTTCCGGAGCCGATCAGCTCAGCAGCGGCCTCATCCAGCTCTCGGACGGCGCGAGCCAGCTCGCCGCGGGCACCACGCAGCTCGCCGCGGGCACCCAGGAGCTCGCCGGTGCCGCCGGCCTCGGACTCAAGCTCATCCCGTCCTGGGACGAGACGCAGCAGTCGAACTTCATCAAGGCGCTCGCGCAGCCCGTCGAGCTGCACGAGAAGATCGACAACAAGGCGGCGACCTTCGCGTACGGCTTCGCCCCGTTCTTCCTCGGGCTGGCGCTCTTCGTCGGCGGGATCATCGCGTGGATGCTCTTCACGCCGCTGCTGGCGCGTCCGTTGGCGCAGGGCCTCGGGTCCTTCCGCACGGTGCTCGCATCGTATGTGCCGACGATCTTCGTCGGGTTCCTGCAGGCGACGATCCTGTTCCTCGTCGTCTATTTCCCGATCGGACTCCATCCGGCCCACGCCGCGGGCACCTACGGGTTCATGCTGCTCATGGTGATGATGTTCATGGCGATGATCCAGATGTTCAACGCCCTCTTCGGGCCGGCGGTCGGGCGCGTGTTGACACTCGCCTTCCTCATGGTCCAACTGACATCGGCCGGCGGCATCTACCCGGTGCCCACCACGACCGCCCTCTTCCAGTGGATCAACCCGTTCGATCCGATGACGTACACCAACACGGCGCTGCGTCAGCTGATCCTCGGCGGTATCGACTACCGGCTCGGCGTCGCCATCGCGGTCGTCGCCGGTCTCACGATCGCGTTCGTCGCGATCTCCACCTGGGCGGCGAGACGCAACCGGCAGTACAACATGGACCGCCTGTACCCGCCGGTCGAGGTCTAGGAGGAGCCGCCCGCCACCCGACACGACCCCACATCCCCACTCGACGCACATGGACGATCAGGAGCGAAAATGACCAGCAACACCAGCAAGGCCCGTCAGACCACCAACATCGACCCGACGCTGAGCGTGAACCCGGTCTTCGTCCGCCCCGGCGAGGCCACGGAGTTCGACAAGTTCGTGCTGCCCGCGGGCCCGAGCCTGCCCGAGACGGCGTACCAGATCGTGCACGACGAGGCGATCCTCGACGGCAACTCGCGTCTGAACCTGGCCACGTTCGTGTCGACGTGGATGGACGACGAGGCGAAGAAGCTGTACCTCGAAGCCGCCGACAAGAACATGATCGACAAGGACGAGTACCCGGCGACCGCGGCGATCGAGGAGCGCTGCTGGCGCATCCTGGCCGACCTCTGGCACGTGCCCGACACGAAGGACACGATCGGCACGTCGACGATCGGCTCGTCCGAGGCGTGCATGCTCGGCGGTCTCGCGCTCAAGCGACTCTGGCAGGAGAAGCGCAAGGCCGAGGGGAAGCCCTTCGACAAGCCGAACCTGATCATGTCGGCCGCCGTGCAGGTCGTGTGGGAGAAGTTCTGCAATTACTGGGATGTCGAGGCGCGCTACGTGCCGGTCAGCCCCGACCACATCATCCTCGACGGCTACAACCTCGAGGACTACGTCGACGAGAACACCATCGGCGTCGTCTCGATCCTGGGGCAGACCTTCACGGGGCTCTACGACGACACGGTCGCGATCTCGAAGAAGCTGGACGAGATCCAGGCCAAGACCGGCCTCGACGTCAAGATCCACGTCGACGGGGCATCCGGTGCGATGGTCGCGCCCTTCTGTCAGCCGGATCTGGTGTGGGACTTCCAACTCGACCGCGTCAACTCGATCTCGACGTCCGGCCACAAGTACGGCCTGGTCTACCCGGGCGTCGGCTGGGTCGTCTGGCGCGACACCGCCGTGCTGCCGGAGAGCATGATCTTCCACGTGAGCTACCTCGGCGGCGACATGCCGACGCTCGCGCTGAACTTCTCGCGGCCCGGCGCCCAGGTGCTGCTGCAGTACTACCAGTTCCTCCGGCTCGGGTTCGAGGGGTACCGGGCGGTGCAGCAGAACTCGATCGACGTCGCCACCTACCTCTCGAGCGAGATCGCCAAGATCGGTCCGTTCGAGCTGGTGAGCAAGGGCGACACGATCCCGGTGTTCGCGTGGATCCTCAAGGACGGGTACACGAAGATCTGGAGCCTGTATGACCTCGCCGACCGCCTGCGGATGAAGGGCTGGCTCGTGCCGGCCTATCCCATGGCGGACGACATGGCCGACGTCGTGCTGCAGCGCATCGTCGTGAAGGTGGGGCTCAGCCGGGATCTCGCCTCGGCGTTGCTGGCGGACATCAAGGGCGAGGTGGCGTTCCTCGACGCGCTGACCGTGCCGCTGCCGGACGAAGCCTCCAGCGGATCCCACTTCCACCACTGAGCGTCCGCCGGCGGGGAGGGGGCATCGATGAGGCGCCTTCCCCGCCGGCTCCGGCGGCACACCACGACCTGAGGGCGGACGATGAGCACGGCAACGAACAGCCTCGAGCGACCGAGGAACCGGTTCCTCGTCCCCTCAGTGACGAAGCAGTGCTGGGGCTTCATGATCGGCTCCGCGTTCTTCGCGCTGGGGTCGGCTCCCGGCCTCAGCACGGAGCTCGGATCCGGCGGTTCGAACCTGCTGTTCTTCGTCGGCGCGTGGTTCTTCACCACGGCGGGCCTCATCCAACTGTTCCTCAGCGGCGCGGTCGCGGTGAACGTGTCGTACGCACCGGGTCGGATGGTGCGCGCCGAATGGCTCGCCGCCGCCACGCAGACGTTCGGCACCCTCATGTTCAACGTGAGCACGACCGCGGCGTTGCGGGCGAAGTCGATCTCGTCGCAGGAGCACTTCGTGTGGAACCCGGATGCCGGGGGATCCGTGGCCTTCCTCGTCAGCGGCGTCCTCGCTTTCGTCGCCTTCGCCCACACCGCGAGCCTCTGGAGCCCGGGCACCCGGGCGTGGTGGTCGGTCGTCATCAACTTCGTCGGATGCGTGGCGTTCGGGCTGTCGGCGGTCGGCGCCTACATCCTGCCCGGCGGAGCCAGCTTCGACGGCGCGCTCGCCAACAACGGCACCTTCATCGGGGCGATCTGCTTCTTGCTGGCCTCGCTCGTCGTCCTGCCGTTCTGGGATCGGCATGCGCGCGCAGACTCGTCGTCGTGACGCTCCCGAGCCGACGGGGGAGATGACGTGGAACAGCTGTCGATGCCCCTTCTGGGCATAGCGCTCGCGGTCGCGTCCGCCATCGCGTTGGCGGTGGGCAATCTGCTGCAGGCGCGCGGCGTGCAGGCCATGGAGGCACTCGTCGAGACGGACGGTGCACACGGCTCGAAGGCGGGAAACCTCGTTCGCAACCGCTTCTGGCTCATCGGCGCGCTGCTGCTCGGCGTCGCCATCCTGCTGCAGATGGGGAGTCTGACGTTCGCTCCGCTCATGGTCGTGCAGCCCATCGGGGTCACCGCCCTCGTCGTCACGGCGCTCGTCACCGCGATCATCGCGCACCGGGCACCCTCGAAGCAGGTCGTGCGGGCGATCGCCGTCTGCGTGATCGGCGTCGCCGGCTTCGTGACGGTCGCCGCCCTCGTCAGCACCCAGCAGCCGATCACCGATCAGCAGCTGGTCGCCGTGCTGATCGTGCTCGCCGTCGTGCTCGCGATGACGGGAGCGGTCTGGTACCTCGGGCGGCACCGCCGCACGCCGCCCGTGCTGTGGGTGCTGCTCGGCGGCATCTACTCGGCCTTCGTCGCCACGCTCGGCAAGACCGTCATCCTGCGGGTGCAGGCGGCGCTGCAATCCGGCGGGCTCACGTGGGATCTCGCCAACCTCCTCACGATCGTCTGCATCATCGGGATCGGAGCGGCGGGCGGCCTCTCGGTCTACTTCGTGCAGCGCGCACACGCCTCGAACCGTCCCGAGGTGGTCGTGGCGGGTCTGACCGTGGTCGACCCGGCGGTGGCCGTCGTCCTCGGCATCGCGATCCTCGGCGAAGCCAGCACCGCGCCGCCCTGGGCGTTCGTCGCCTTCATCGTTGCGGGCGCCATCGCGATCGGCGGTGTCTTCGCCCTGTCGAAAGCGGAGAGCGTGCCGCGATGACGACGCCGGCGCGCCGGGCGGCGGCTGCCACCGCGGTCTGGGCGCGCGCGCTCGTGCACGAGAAACACGCGCCCATCCTGTGGGGTCGGGTGGGCCTGGCGGCCGCGGGCATCGCGGCGCCCGTCGGACTCGCGCTCCTCCTTGCGCCGACGGAGGCCGCGGTGGTCGGCGCGGGATCGCTCGCGTCGATGGGCGCGCTGGTGGCGACGACGATGGACAGCGGCTCCGCGCGGGTGCTGCGCGTGCGGCGCATGGCGCTCGGGTCGACGCTGGCGGCCGTGGGGTTCGCGGTGGGAACGGCGGTGCATGGTCACACGGTCATGACCTTCGTCGTCGTGGTTCTCGCGTCGCTCCTGTCCGGCGTCTCGGGGGCGGTGAGCGCCACCGCATCCCGGTCCGCGGTCTCGTTCCTGATCTTCACCGTGACGGCCGCCAATGCGGACTTCGGCCTGCACTCGCCCTGGATCGCGCCACTCATCTTCTTCCTCGGGGCCGTCTGGCGGCTCCTGCTCACCGTGGTGACGGCGGCGTACGCCGATCGCGACCGCGCCCCCGAGCGGCACGCGGTCGCACGTGTCTACCGGGCACTGGCGGATCAGCTCGAGGCGCCGACGGCTGAGTCCGCGCAACGAGCGTCGCTCGCGGTGACCGCAGCGCTCAACGACGCCGATGACGTCCTGCGCACCGCGCGGACGGCGCGGGCAGTCCGTGATCCCCGCTGGCGGGTCCTGGTGAGCGCCGTGAATGCGTCCGCCCCGCTCGTCGACGCCGCCATCGCCGCCGGAGACCGCATCGAGCCCCGTCCGGACGGAGCGCGCATGCTGCGCCACGTCGCCCTGTGGGTCGAGAATCCCGCGCGTCCACGACCGACGCTCTCGCCCACCGAGCAGGATCCCGTCTTCGCCGCCGCGTTCTCGCACCTCACCCGCGCCCTGCGCCCGGATGCGGACCCGGATCTCTCGCTGCCGTCGACTCCGACGGCGACCGCGCGCATCCGTTCGGCCGCCCGCGCCCTCATCCCCGGCACGGATCTCTGGGGATCCGTGCTCCGGTTGGTGCTCTGCATGAGTCTCGCCCAGGCGCTGTGCCTCTGGTGGCGGCTCGATCACCCCTACATCGTCGTGCTCACCGTGGCCCAGGTGATGAAGCCCGATCTGGGCTCGGTGTTCGCCCGTGCCGTCCAGCGCGGGGCGGGCACCCTCGTCGGCGTGGCGATCGGGTCTCTCGCGATCGTCATCGTGCCTCGTGACGGATGGCAGCTGCTTCTGATCGTGGTGCTCGCCGCGGGTGTCCCGCTCGCCATGCCGCGCAACTACGGCCTGTACTCCATGGTCACCACGCCGCTCGCGGTTCTCCTCGTCGAGATCCACGCCGGGCATCCGCCGCACTTCCTCGAGAACCGGCTGCTGGAGACGGTACTCGGCAGCGGCATCGTCCTCCTGGTCGGGTACCTGCCGTGGCCCGCCACCTGGCGTGCACCCCGGCGGGTGGCGCACCGGGTCGCCGACCTCATCCGCTCGGTCTCCTCGTACGTCGATCTGGCGCTCCGGAGGCCAGGGGAGGATGACCGCGCCATGGCGCGACGCGACCTCTACCGGCAGATCTCCGACGTGCGCACGCAGATCGCGGCATCGGCGGCGGAGCCTCCGGCGATCAGCGCCGCCGCGATGGCGTGGCTTCCCGAGGTGTCGGCGCTGGAGCGCGTGACGGATGCGGTGACCGCCACGGCCACCGACCTGGCGTCCGCGGGCGGGTCGGCCGACCCGGGTGACGTCGATGCGGTGCGGCGGGCCCTGGACGATCTGGCCGCGGCGGCGGATACGGGCCGAGACCCCGGAGCGTTCCCGATCGGGGCGACCCCGCTGAGGACGGTCGCGCAGGAGATCGCGCTCGCTCGAGCCGCGCTCCGGTTTCCGAACCGGCGACCCGGTGACGCCCACGCACGCGCGTCATCCCCGCGCTGAGCCGTCGGACCGCGCGTGCGCGCTGACCGCGCCGCGGTGCTCAGCTCACCAGGTGGCCCACAGCACATCCGTGCCCTCGACGGGTTGCGGGGCCGCGGCGATCGCGTGATCCGCGGTCATCGGGTCGTCGCCGCCGAACCACCAGACGAGCGGACCGTAGT
Organism: Microbacterium sp. NPDC089189; assembly: GCF_040685095.1. NCBI lineage: Bacteria > Bacillati > Actinomycetota > Actinomycetes > Micrococcales > Microbacteriaceae > Microbacterium > Microbacterium sp. NPDC089189. The sequence goes on along the minus strand of NZ_JBFBHG010000020.1, from coordinate 18,655 downwards.
CGTCGCTCTGCACGTAGCCGGCGGCATCCAGTGCCGCACCGAGTTGCGCGAGCGTGCCCTCGGGATCGGTCACCCAGAAGGCGCCGAATCGGGAGGCGCCCTCGTACTCGTCGGCGATGTAGCAGTCGGGCGTCACCTCGAACGCGGCCTCCGGGATCGTGAACGTCGCCGGGTCGGCGGGCGTCGCCTCGGGGTAGCCGTTGTCGGCCGCGTAGTCGATGAGGGCCTGCGTGCAGCCGAACATCTGCCCCGTGCTGTCGTCGTCGACAGGTTCGGGCGTGGATGCGGCCGGCGGCGCCGCATCCGTCTCGGGATCGGATGAGGGGGAGTCGCCGCCGGCGCAGCCGGTCAGCGTGAGGGAGAGGAGGACGAAAGACGCGGCGATGACGCCCGCCGCGCGCGGAATCCGTGTGCGCATGCGAACAGTGTGGGCGTGCGCCCCCGCCGGGGCAAGTAACGATTCGGCCGCGTCATCCGCGGCCGTGACGCGGCAGGCTCAGCGCGCGGCGTCGAAGGCGTCGACGATGGATGCGGGGACGCGCCCGCGCTCCGACACCTGGTGACCGTTCGCCTTGGCCCACGCGCGGATCTCGGCGTAATCGCGCTGATCGGTGCGGCGACGCGCACGCGGCGCAGCCGACGTGCGGCCGGACGAGACGCGACGGGCGGCCTCGACGTACGGGGCGAAGGCGTCGCGCAGGGCGGCGGCATTCGCGTCGGAGAGGTCGATCTCGTACGCGGTGCCGTCGAGCGAGAAGAGGACGGTCTCGCCCTCTCCCACCTCCAGCACCGAGTCGTCGAGGTCGTCCACGAGCTGATGAACGATTCTGCGCGCCATGACGCCACCTTACCGACGAGTCCCCGGTCAGGGCAGAAGACCCGCCCGGCGCGCCTCCGCAACGGCGGCGTGGCGGGTGGACGCGTCGAGCTTCGACATCGCCGCGGCCAGGTACGACTTGACGGTGGTCTCCTTGAGCGCCAGGTCCGTCGCGATCTCGGCGTTGGTCGAGCCGCGCGCGGCGCACGCCAGCACATCCAGCTCGCGAGGCGAGAGCTGCACGCCCGAGGTCGTCTCGGTCGGCGCGCCGTGCGCGACCGAGGCGAGGCGCCGCTCGACGCCGGCCAGTCGCGCTCGCAGCCCGGCGTCGGCGACCGTGGCCGAGATCGCCCGCAGCTCCGCGAAGCTCTCGCGCAGTTCCTCGCGGGCCGCGGCATCCCATCCCGCCTCGGGGGCGGCCGTCTCTGCCCGGGCGAGATGGCGCTCGACCTCTTCGTGGATGCGCAACTCGGTCGCGAGCTCGCCGGCTACGCGGAGCGCGGGCGCGGCGATGCCGTCGTCAACGGCGGTCTCGGACCACGAGCCGCAGTAGAGCATCGCCCGGGTGCGCCCCGATGAGACGACGGGTACGGCGAACAGCGTCGCGATCCCCTCGCCGAGGATCGCGCCGTCATAGTCGTGGGTGATGCCGCGGGCGCTGCGGTAGTCGAGCGTCAGGCGCGGACGGCGCTCCGACATCGCCCGCCCGCCGAGGCCGCGCTGCTCACGCACCACGAGGCCGTCGATGGAGCGGCCGCGGGCGCCGACGATGGCGCGCACGTGCACCGAGTGCTCCGTGACGAGTCCGCCGAAGGCGACGGGGAACCGTGTCTTCGCGACGAGGTCGCGCACGGCGCGGGACATGAGCTGGAGCTCGTTCGGTCGACCGGGATGAACCACGGCGCGTTACCTACTTCCGGGGGTGTCGGCGTCATTGCCGATTTTCGTAGCGTTGACCCTACCACCGGCGTGATCGTGCGCCGCGGTACCCCCGGACGCGATGATGCGTCACCGGCATGAGGCAAGGAGGCCACATGACTGACGACAACGACCGTTCCTCGGCGAACGGCACCATCGACTACATCGCGGTGCAGGAGTCACCGCCCTTCCAACGGCTGCGGCGATCGCAGCGCAGCTTCGTGTTCCCGCTCGCCATCGCCTTCCTGGTCTGGTACTTCGCGTACGTGCTGCTGTCGTCGTTCGCCGTCGACTTCATGGCGCAGCGGGTGTGGGGAGACATCACCGTCGGTCTCCTCCTCGGCCTCGGCCAGTTCGTGACCACCTTCGCCATCACGATGGGATACGTCTCCTATGCGAACCGCCGGCTGGACCCCCAGTCGAAGGCGCTCCGTGAAGAGCTCGAGCGCGAGGAGGCCGGCCGATGAACGAGGTCTTCGGGGCCGTCCACGCGGCGGTGCAGACGGTCGAGAACGATCCGGTGCTGAACATCTCGATCTTCGCGGCGTTCGTCGCCGTCACGCTGTTCATCGTCATCCGCGCGTCGCGCAACAACAAGACCGCCGCGGACTACTACGCGGCGGGACGCTCGTTCACCGGGCCGCAGAACGGGTTCGCGATCGCCGGCGACTATCTCTCGGCGGCGTCGTTCCTCGGCATCTGCGGGGCGATCGCGATCAACGGGTACGACGGCTTCCTCTACTCCATCGGGTTCCTGGTGGCCTGGCTCGTGGCGTTGCTGCTGGTGGCCGAGCTGATGCGCAACACCGGCCGGTTCACGATGGCGGATGTGCTGTCGTTCCGGCTGAAGGAACGCCCCATCCGGATGGCGGCCGCGCTCACCACCCTCGCGGTGTGCTTCTTCTACCTGCTCGCGCAGATGGCGGGCGCCGGCGGACTCGTGTCGCTGCTGCTCGGCATCGGCGACCAGCTCGGTCAGTCGATCGTGGTGGCCGTCGTCGGCGTGCTGATGATCGTCTACGTGCTCATCGGCGGCATGAAGGGCACGACCTGGGTGCAGATCGTGAAGGCGTTCCTGCTGATCGGCGGCGCCCTGGTCATGACCATCTGGGTGCTCGCGATCAACGGCTTCAACCTCAACACGCTGCTCGAGAGCGCGGTCGCCGCCTCACCCCAGGGCGACGCCATCCTCGCTCCGGGCCTGCAGTACGGCAAGAACCCGTGGGACTTCATCTCGCTGGCCATCGCCCTGGTGCTCGGAACCGCCGGGCTCCCGCACGTGCTGATGCGCTTCTACACCGTGCCGACCGCGAAGGAAGCGCGTCGCTCGGTGGTGTGGGCCATCTGGCTCATCGGCCTCTTCTACCTGCTCACGCTGGTGCTCGGCTACGGTGCCGGCGCTCTCGTCGGGCCGGAGACGATCGCGGCCGCACCGGGCGGGGTCAACTCGGCGGCGCCGCTGCTGGCGCTGCAACTGGGCGGCCCCATCCTCCTCGGCTTCATCTCGGCCGTCGCGTTCGCGACGATCCTGGCCGTGGTGGCGGGGCTCACGATCACGGCCGCCGCGTCGTTCGCCCACGACATCTACGCGAGCGTCATCAAGAAGGGCAACGTGCCGCCGGACGGCGAGGTCAAGGTCGCCCGGCGCACGGTCATCGTCATCGGCGTGCTGGCGATCATCGGCGGCATCGGCGTGCAGGGGCAGAACGTGGCGTTCCTCGTCGCCCTCGCGTTCGCGGTCGCGGCCTCCGCCAACCTGCCGACGATCCTCTACTCGCTGTTCTGGAAGAACTTCACGACCCGCGGTGCCGTCTGGAGCATGTACGGCGGCCTTGCCGCCGCCATCATCCTGATCGTGTTCTCGCCCGTCTTCTGGGGCACCGAGACGAGCGTGTTCAAGAACGTCGGCGTGGCGATCTGGCCGCTGAACAACCCGGGCATCGTCTCGATCCCGCTGGGGTTCTTCCTCGGCTGGCTCGGCTCGGTGACCTCGCGGCGCAAGGAGGACCGGCGCAAGGCCGCCGAGATGGAGGTGCGATCGCTCACCGGATTCGGCGCCGAGAAGGCGACGGACCACTGAGCGCGCGGGGGCGCGTGCTCACCTGAGGTGAGCGTCATCGTCCGGCGGGCGGCCTACACGCCCGCCGGACGATGCGCGGCTTCGTGATCGAGCAGGGCGCGCTTGAGGTCGGGGCGGCCGCCGTACTCGCCGATCGATCCGTCGGCGCGCACCACCCGGTGCACCGGCACGATGATCGAGATGGGCGCGTGGGCGCAGGCCGACCCGACGGCGCGATGCGCGCGGGGGCTGCCCGCCAGGTGGGCGACGTCGCCGTAGCTCCCGGTCTGCGCGTAGGGGATCTCGCCCACCGCCTGCAGCGCGGCGCGGGTGAACCCGCGCACGGGCGACCAGTCGATGGGCACGGTGAAGGCGGTGCGCGATCCGTCGAAGTACTCGTCGAGCTGCTGGGCGGCGGTCTGCGCCGCGCCATCGTCGTCGTTCGGCTCGGGCACGGCGCCCAGGAGGCGGGTCCATCCCTCCAGCGCGACGCCCAGCGGGGCGTCCAGGACGTCGAGCCCGATGAGCCTCGCCGGCGAGGCCAGCAGCAGCACGTCGCCGACCGGTGTCGGGTGGATGCGGAACGTCGTCGCGGTCATGTAGTCATCCTGTCGTGCGGCGCCGCGACCGGCCGGCGGAGGGCGCGTGTGGGGAGGACGCGCCGTCGAATCCGCCCGGGGGAGGAAGCGCCGGTCGTCCCGGCGTGTCGCCAATCCCGCGAAACTCGGGCGGGGATGACCCCTCGGGTGCGAACTCGCGCCTAAGGTGACTCGTGTGTGGCGTGGAGAGGGCACCGCGATGGCCGGTGCAGACGAGGCGACGGATCCCGTGCGCCCTGGCGACCTCGGCGTCGCCGAACCCGGTGTCACGGTGACGCACGTGGCGGAGCCCGATCGAGCCCGCATCCGTGCGCAGGCGGCCCTGCTGGGCGGACGCTCGACACTCCTCTTCTATGAAGACACCCCCGAGCGGGGCATCGACGTCAACAAGGCGCACCCCGGAAGCCTGCCGCAGTTCCTCACCGGCCGGTCCACCCTCCTGTCGAACCTCTACCGCGACGAGGTCGCGCTGCGCACCGCGCGGATGGCGGCCGAACGCATCACCGCCAAGAACGTCGAGCTGCGCACCGCGCGCGGACTCGAGACGGTCGCGCTCGCCGTGGGCATGGCGTCCTGGCGGATCGGCGGCATCGTCTGCACGGCGCCGGTGCTCCTGCGCCCCCTCGCCATCCGCCGCCACCACACCGACTTCGAGCTCAAGCTGCACGGTGCCTTCACCGTCAACCCGGAACTCGTGCGCGCCCTCGGCACGCACTTCGGCATCCACCTCGACTCCGCGGCGCTCGCCGGTCTCGCCCACGACGGCGCCGTCTTCCGCCCGCAGCCGGTCATCGACCACCTGCGCGCGCTGACCACCCACATCCCCACCTTCACGGTGACCCCGCGGCTCGTGCTGTCGAACTTCGTCGACGTGGGATCGGGCATGGCGCGCGACACCGCCGACCTCGAGCACCCCGTGCTGAACGCGTTGTCGGGGCACGCCGCCGACCGCGAGCGGCTCTCGGTGCGGCCCGCGCTCCCGACGGTCACGAGCCCCGACGACCGCACGCCCGCCGCCGACACGCTGCTGCTCGACGCCGACGAGGAGCAGGAGGCCGTGCTCGCGCGGATCGCCGCCGGCCATTCGCTCAACGTCCACACGCTTCCCGGCACCGGCGGGACCCAGACGGTCATCAACGCGATCGGCGCGCTCGTGCAGAGCGGACGCCGCGTCCTCGTCGTGAGCGCGCGGCGCTCCACGCTCGACGGGGTGCGTCATCGCCTGGCCGGCATCGGGCTGGACGGCCTCGCCGTCACGCCGCGCCAGCTGCACCGCGACCTCATCCGCGCCATCGGGCGCAACGAGAAGGCGCAGCCGCCCAAGGTCGCCGAGATCGACGACGCGCTCGTGCGTCTGCGCACCGTGCTGCGCGACTACCGCAGCGCGCTCACCGTGCAGCACCGGAGCTTCGGCGTCTCGACCGTCGCCGTCGTGCGGCGTCTCACGGAGCTCGCTGCCCTCACGCCGTCGCCCTCCACATCCGCCCGCTTCGACGTCGCGACCCTCGAGTCGCTGCGCGACCACCGCCCCGAGGCCGCCGCGAAACTCGTGTCGGCTGCGAAGCTCGGCGAGTTCCGGTTCGGACCCGACGACTCGCCCTGGTACGGCGTGAGCTTCGAGACGACCGCCGCCGCCCGAGCCGCTCACGCGCTGGCGGGCAAGCTCAGCGGGCAGGACGTCCCGAGCCTGCTCGAGCGCGGATACGAACTGATCGCCCAGACCCGGATGCGGCCCTTCCGCACCGTCGACGAGCTGGGGGAGTACCTGCGGTTGCTGCAGGGCATCCGCGAGACGCTCGACAAGTTCAGCCCCACCGTCTTCGAGCGGCCGCTCGTCGAGCTCATCCAGGCCCACGCGTCCAAGCGCGACGGCGGCGACATGAGCAGCGCCAACCGGCGCCGGCTCAAGCGCCTCTCGCGCGAGTACGTGCGCCCCGGCGTGCACGTCTCCGACATGTACGAGTCGCTCGTGCGGATCCAGCAGCAGCGCGCGGACTGGCAGCGCCTGGTCGAGGTCGGCGTCGTGCCCGATGTGCCCACCGGTCTCGCCGACGTGCACGTCGCCTGGCAGCGCGTGGACGCGCAGCTGGGAGAGCTCGACCAGATCCTGCGCCGACGCGAGTCGGCGCGCCTGGCCTCGCTCCCCGTCGCGCACCTCGTGCGGGTGCTCGCGGGACTCGCCGCCGAGTCGGCCTACTTCGACAACCTCGTCGAGCGTGCGTCGCTCCGCGGTGAGCTCGACCGGATGGGGCTCGCCCCGCTGCTGACCGAGCTCTCGGTGCGCCACGTGCCCGAGGAGCAGGTCGCGGCCGAGCTCGAGTTCGCCTGGTGGCAGTCCGCCCTCGAGCACCTGCTGCGCACCGATCGCGCGCTGCTCGGCGCCAACACGGCCGTGCTCGACAGGCTCGAGCGCGACTTCCGCCTCGTCGACGAGGCGCATGCCGCCGCATCCGGCCCCGTGCTCGCCGCGCAGCTCGCGACGCAGTGGAAGATCGGGCTCGTCGACTACGCGGATGAAGCCGCGGCCCTCAAGCACGCGCTGAAGAACAGCGTGACCGCTCCCGAGCAGCTGGTGCGGGCGGCCCCCACGCTGCTGCGCACGCTCGCACCGGTGTGGCTGGCGTCGCCGTACGAGGTCCCCGACATCCCGGATGCCGCGATGTTCGACGTCGTGATCATCGCGGATGCCGCCGCACTCTGTCTCGCCGAGGCCGCGCCCGCGCTCCGTCGCGCGCGGCAGGTCGTGCTCTTCGGCGACCCCGTCACGCAGAAGCCCACCCCCTTCGCGGTGGGAGCCGGTGAGCGCGCGCAGGCCGACGAGTTCGACGAGCCGTTCGATGAGACCTCCGTGTTCGAGCGCCTCGCGGGCCTGTTCGATGTCGCCACGCTGACCCGCAGCTACCGCGCCGGCGGCGAAGACCTGGCAGAGCTCGTCAACGACGCGTTCTACGGCGGCGAGATCGCCTCGCTGCCGTGGGCCGGCTCGTACCTCGGCCGCGGCAGCCTCAGCGTCGACTACGTCGAGGGCGGCACCGGCACGCCCGATCCGATCTCCGGCGCGGTGGAGAGCCCCGACGCCGAGGTGTCGCGCGTCGTCACGCTCGTCACCGAGCACGCCGTCACCCGCGGTGGCGAGTCGCTCATGGTCGTCACCGCCAGCCGCCGTCACGCGGAGCGCATCCGCGCCGCCGTCGATGCGGCGTTCGCGGGCCGTGCGGATGTGGCCGACTTCGTCTCGCGCGACACCGCGGAGCCGTTCGCGGTGCTGACGCTCGAAGAGTCCGTGGCCGAGAGTCGCGACCGGGTGATCTTCTCGCTCGGATTCGGCCTGACCAAGCACGGCCGCGTCCTCAGCGACTTCGGCGACCTCTCCACGCCCGACGGCGAACGCCTGCTGACCGTCGGGATGACGCGTGCGCGCCGCTCGATGGTGATCGTCTCCTCCATCCGCCCCACCGCCTTCGAGGACGGTCGCCTCGAGCACGGCGCCGCGACGCTCATGAGCATTCTGGGAGGCGTGGCGGCCCGGTCGCGCGGCGATCGGCTCGAAGACCTCGCCGACCCGCTCACCCGTGCCCTGGCACGCGAGCTGCGGGCGCTCGGCATCACGGTCGACGTCGACTACCGGGGCCTCTTGCCCCTCGTCGCCGGGCACGGCGGCAAGGCCGTCGTCGTCGAGAGCGACCCGGAGACGCGACCCGAGTCACTGCGCGAGTCGCTGCGGCTGCGCCCGCAGATCCTCCGCCGTCTCGGCTGGCACTACCTCCGCGTGCACGCGTTCGACTTGTACAGCGATCCCGCGGCCGTGGCCGCGCGCGTCGGCGCCCTGCTCGGAATCGGCCCCGCCGCTCCGTCTCAGGCCAGCACGCAGCCGCTCGATGTCCTCGAGTGAGCACCGGCAACGCGTGGAGCGCGTGGCCGGTTCCCGGCGTGCGCGCCTGACGCCGGCACCGGGCACGACGGACGAGCCCGACGCCCCCGACGACGAAAGCGCCGCACCCGCCGCATCCGGTTCTGGACCGAATGACGAGCGGATGCGGCGCGATGTGCCGCCTCACTACTGAGACGACGGGCGCTCAGGCGCGGGGCTTCTCCTGCTGCTGCAGCAGATCGCGGATCTGCATGAGCAGCTCCTGCTCCGTGGGCAGCTTCGCCTCTTCGGGCTCGGCGACGCCGGCGCGGGCGGCCTGACGCTCCTTCCACCGGTTCATGGGGAAGACGAAGACGAAGTAGACGATCGCGGCCACGGCCACGAAGTTGATGGACGCCACCAGGATCGAGCCGATCGCGAAGGTGGAGGTTCCGCCGAACAGCGTCGGGACGACGATGTTGAGGCTGCTGAGGTCGCCGAGCTGGAAGAGGAACCCGATGAGCGGGTTGATCAGCCCCTCGACGATCGCGTTGATGATCGCCGTGAAGGCGGCACCGATGACCACGGCGACGGCGAGGTCGATGACGTTGCCTCGCATGATGAACTCTTTGAAGCCCTTGATCATCCGATGCTCCTCTCAGTTGGCCGGCGGCCGCCGGTCAGGATGCCGCGGGCGCGGCGGGGGCGGAGGCCCCTGAACTCGATGATGCCGAAGTCGAGCCGGAGTCTCCACTCTTGCTGGTGGAGCCGCCGTCCTTCGACCCGGAGCCGCCGTCCTTCGCGGATGCTCCGCCGGCGCGGGAATCGGTGCGGTAGAAGCCCGATCCGTTGAAGGTGACGCCGATCGAGCCGTACTCCTTGCGCAGGGCGCCGCCGCACTCGGGGCATTCGGTGAGGGTCGCATCGGTGAAGGACTGCACGGCGTCGAAACGGTGCCCGCAGTGCGTGCAGGCGTAGGCATAGGTCGGCATGGGATCTCTCGGGTCGGGCGCTCAGACGGCGCGCAGGTTCAGGGTGCGGGTGGGGGTCACGACGCCGGTGACCGGCTGGTCGTGCACGTCCCGCGGAAGATCGTCGAGGATCTCGGTGTCGTAGACGACGGCGTAGACCGGCGGGCACTTCTCCATCGAGCCGATCGTCTTGTCGAAGTAGCCGCGTCCCCAGCCCAGCCGCATCCCGCCCTGGTCGACGGCGGCGGCGGGGATGATCATCAGGTCGACGTCGTTCACGGCGATCGGCCCGAGCAGCTCCCCGACGGGCTCCGGCATGCCGAACAGGCCCTCGGCGACGTCGCCGTCGGTCGTGGCGACGGCCCAGTCGAGGAGGCCGTCGACGCGGGTGATCGGCAGGAGCACCCGGATGCCGCGGCGCACGGCCTCGCGGACGAAGTCGCGGGTGCCGGGCTCGGAGCTTGCCGACAGGAAGCACGAGATGGCCCGGGCGCCGGTCTCGGCGACCAGCGCGTCCAGCCGTGCGGTCAGATCGAGCGCCGCGCGCTCGCGAGCCGCGGGCGCCATCGCGTTGCGCTTCTCGCGCAGATCGGCGCGCAGGGCGCGCTTCGCGTCATCGACCGCGTCGTGCTCTACACCCTCAGACATGCTGACGATTCTAGATACCGCTCCCCGCTAGGATCGCCCCATGGCTCACAAACCCTTCAAAGCCGTCATTCCCGCCGCCGGTCTCGGAACGCGCTTCCTGCCGGCGACCAAGGCCATGCCGAAGGAGATGCTGCCCGTCGTCGACAAGCCCGCCATCCAGTACGTGGTGGAAGAGGCCGTGTCCGCGGGCATCGAGGATGTGCTGATCATCATCGGGCGCAACAAGAACAACATCGCCAACCACTTCGACTCCATGCCGGAGCTCGAAGTGAAGCTGCGCGAGAAGGGCGACCTCGACCGGCTCGCCAAGGTCGAGCATTCGACCGACCTCGCCGACATCCACATGGTGCGCCAGGGCGAGCCGAAGGGTCTGGGCCACGCGGTGCTCCGCGCCCGCTCGCACGTGGGCGACCACCCGTTCGCTGTGCTGCTCGGTGACGACCTGATCGACGAGCGCGATCCGCTCCTCACGACCATGCTCGGCGAGTACGACCGTCACGGTGCCTCGGTCGTGGCGCTCATGGAGGTCGACCCCGATCAGGTGCACCTCTACGGCGTCGCGGCGGTCGAGGCCACCGACACCGACGGTGTCGTCAAGATCACGGGCCTCGTCGAGAAGCCGAAGAAGGAAGACGCGCCCTCGAACTACGCCGTCATCGGGCGCTACGTCCTCGGCCCCGAGATCTTCGACGTGCTCGAGCACACCGAGCCCGGTAAGGGCGGCGAGATCCAGCTCACCGACGCGCTGCAGGAGCAGGCCGCCGACCCCGACGCGGGCGTCTACGGCGTCGTCTTCGGCGGGCGCCGGTACGACACGGGCGACAAGCTCGACTACATCAAGGCCATCGTGCAGCTGGCCAGCGACCGTGAAGACCTCGGTGCGGAGCTCCGTCCGTGGCTCAAGGACTTCGCGGCCGGTCTCTGACATCGAAGAGGGGTACCGCGTGGACCTCACGGCGTCGCGCGAGCACGGGCGGGTCGGCATCCGGCTGGTGCGCAACCGCGACGCCCGCGTGCTGCAGGACCATCTGCTCACCAACCGGGCGTGGCTTCGCCCGTGGGAGGCGACGAGTCCGGACGGCGCGGTGTCGCTCGACATGAAGGTCGGGATCCGGCGTCTGCTGCAGCAGTACCGCGACGGCGCCGGTGTGCCGTTCGTCATGGAGTACGACGGCCTCGTCGCCGGGCAGCTGAACGTGTGGGGCATCGCGCGCGGCTCGTTGTCGTCCGCCACGATCGGGTACTGGGTCTCGCGCGACTACGCGGGACGCGACATCACCCCCATCTCGGTCGCGATGGCCACAGACATCTGCTTCGAAGAGCTGCGTCTGCACCGGATGGAGATCTGCATCCGCCCCGAGAACGACGCGAGCCTGCGCGTCGTGCAGAAGCTGGGGTTCCGGTACGAGGGATTGCGTCGTCGCTACATCCACATCGACGGCGATTGGCGCGACCATTACGCGTTCGCGCTGACCCGGGAGGACGTGCCGTACGGCGTGCTCAACCGGTGGGCCGAGGGCCAGGTGCCGGCGCACGCGGCCGATATCCCCGACAGCGACCGGACCGCACCTTAGCAGTGAGCCCGACACGCCGCGATGTCCGGGCGGCACGGGCTTCGGTCGCCTACCGTGGAGCGCATGGGCGGACAGGTGCTGGGCGGTGGCGTGATCTTCTTCGTCGCCGTCGCGCTCTGGCTGCTGTATCTCCTGCCGTCTTGGCAGAGCAGGCACCAGTACAACGCCGCCGAGCGGAACGCCGTTCGGTTGAACCAGGCGCTCCGCATCCTCGCCGAGACGAGTGAGACGCCGCAGGAGGTCCGGCTCGAGCTGACCGCTCGCACGGCCATGGCGCAGCAGAAGCTCGCGCGGCGGTCGTTGGCCGAGCGTGAGCGCGCGGAACTCGTGACCGCGCGCCTGGAGCTCGACGCCGCCAAGGTCGAAGCCGCGGCGCTGCGCCAGCGGCCCGAGGTGCGCATGGCGCGTGCCCGTCGCCGCACCCGCCTGACCGCCACCACCTTGGCGATCGTTTCGCTGGGTGCGATCGGCGCGGGCGTGTGGACGCAACTGACGTGGGGGGTGAGCACTCTCCTCTGGACGGGGGGTGCGGTCCTGCTGGTGAGCTCGGTGATGCTCAATCAGATGTCGCGCGTCGCGCGTCGCGCCGCGATCCGCCCGGCGGTCGTCGCGACCGTGGCGGCGCCCGCCGAGGTGCAGGACGTCGCGTTGCCGATCGCCGCGCCGCCGGCGACCTGGGAGCCCCGGACGCTGCCCCGATCCCTCACCGCCACGGCCGGGTCCCGCGCCGCGCTCGTGCAGGACGCGCAGGACGCTCGCGCCGCCCTGCGCCGTGCCGCCGTGGAGGAAGCCAAGCGTGCGCGCGCCGCACAGGAGGCACCGACGCCGATCGAGTCCGTGCGCCCCGCCGCCGTGCAGCCGGAATCGCCGTATGCCCGTATGGGATACGTGGATGACGGAGAGATCGAAGCCCACGTGCGCAAGCTCCTCGACGCTCGCCGGCTGGCAGGGTGACGCGGTCGAAGAGGTCCATCCACCCGTGATACGGTGAATGAGCTTTACGGGCCTGTGGCGCAGTTGGTAGCGCGCTTCGTTCGCAATGAAGAGGTCAGGGGTTCGAATCCCCTCAGGTCCACCACATGAAAGACCCCCGCTCGCGGGGGTCTTTTTCGTTCCCCGCCCCGTGCCGCCCCGCCGGCGCTCACCTCCCGCGGTGCCGCGCCCATCGGCGCTCTCCTCCTGCGGTGCCGCGCCCGCCGGCCCGCCCCATCCCGCCCCATCCCGCCCCATCCCGCGCCGAGTGCACGGGTTGGCGTCGAGTGCACGGGGTGGCTGCGTCGGGATGTCGTGCTTTCGGCGGGATGTCGTGCGCTCGGTGTGTGTGGCGCAGGGTGCGGGAAGGGGGAGAGCGGGATCGGAGGGCTGAGCGCGGAGTGGTCGAGTGCACGACATCCCGCGTCGAGTGCACGGGTTGCCGTCGAGTGCACGGGGTGGCTGCGTCGAGATGTCGTGCGTTCGGCGGGATGTCGTGCGTTCGGTGTGTGAGGTGCGCAGGGTGTGGGAGGGCGAGGCGGAGGGCTGAGCGCGGAGTGGGTCGAGTGCACGGGTTGCCGTCGAGTGCACGGGGTGGCTGCGTTGGGATGTCGTGCATTCGACGGGATGCCGTGCGCTCGGCGCACCTCGGGGGAGGGGATCTGCGCGTCGCGGGGGAGGGAAGAAGCGCTGGGGGAGAGGGCGGGTGGCGAATGCGGAAACTCTGCGGAAACATGCGCGACACGCCCGGGCGGATGCGCCGAGTTGGCAGGTCCCCGGATCCCACGTAATCTCTTACTTGTTCGCCCCACAGGGAAGAGCGGAGAGGCTAAGGCCCCGCCCCCTCAAGCGGAGAACAAAACCCCACAAGAAGCAAGGTTCACCTTCGTTTCGCGTGACGGTTTCGATCCTGGATCGTACGCACTCCGGTGCGCGTGACGGATCCGCTGAGGCGGATTTGACACGGAGAACGGATCGAGTAAGATGGAGAAGTTGCCCTGCGGGGGAGGCTGAGAAGCTGACCAGCAGGAGCATCCGTTCCTTGAGAACTCAACAGCGTGCACTTGTCAAATGCCAATTAACCTCGGCCTGCCTTTTTGGTGGGTTTGAGATTCCTTTGGATCAAGTCCAGCTCCTTTTTGGGGTTGGCGTATGGATTGTCAGTAATGGCATCCTTTTGGTCAGTTCAAACTCGCGGATGCGGGCCTATTCCGGTTCGTTGATGCAGCATTCTTTTACGGAGAGTTTGATCCTGGCTCAGGATGAACGCTGGCGGCGTGCTTAACACATGCAAGTCGAACGGTGAAGCCAAGCTTGCTTGGTGGATCAGTGGCGAACGGGTGAGTAACACGTGAGCAACCTGCCCTGAACTCTGGGATAAGCGCTGGAAACGGCGTCTAATACTGGATACGAGACGTGGCCGCATGGTCAACGTTTGGAAAGATTTTTTGGTTCAGGATGGGCTCGCGGCCTATCAGCTTGTTGGTGAGGTAATGGCTCACCAAGGCGTCGACGGGTAGCCGGCCTGAGAGGGTGACCGGCCACACTGGGACTGAGACACGGCCCAGACTCCTACGGGAGGCAGCAGTGGGGAATATTGCACAATGGGCGAAAGCCTGATGCAGCAACGCCGCGTGAGGGATGACGGCCTTCGGGTTGTAAACCTCTTTTAGCAAGGAAGAAGCGAAAGTGACGGTACTTGCAGAAAAAGCACCGGCTAACTACGTGCCAGCAGCCGCGGTAATACGTAGGGTGCAAGCGTTATCCGGAATTATTGGGCGTAAAGAGCTCGTAGGCGGTTTGTCGCGTCTGCTGTGAAATCTGGGGGCTCAACCCCCAGCCTGCAGTGGGTACGGGCAGACTAGAGTGCGGTAGGGGAGATTGGAATTCCTGGTGTAGCGGTGGAATGCGCAGATATCAGGAGGAACACCGATGGCGAAGGCAGATCTCTGGGCCGTAACTGACGCTGAGGAGCGAAAGGGTGGGGAGCAAACAGGCTTAGATACCCTGGTAGTCCACCCCGTAAACGTTGGGAACTAGTTGTGGGGACCATTCCACGGTTTCCGTGACGCAGCTAACGCATTAAGTTCCCCGCCTGGGGAGTACGGCCGCAAGGCTAAAACTCAAAGGAATTGACGGGGACCCGCACAAGCGGCGGAGCATGCGGATTAATTCGATGCAACGCGAAGAACCTTACCAAGGCTTGACATATTCGAGAACGCCGTAGAAATACGGAACTCTTTGGACACTCGTTTACAGGTGGTGCATGGTTGTCGTCAGCTCGTGTCGTGAGATGTTGGGTTAAGTCCCGCAACGAGCGCAACCCTCGTTCTATGTTGCCAGCACGTAATGGTGGGAACTCATGGGATACTGCCGGGGTCAACTCGGAGGAAGGTGGGGATGACGTCAAATCATCATGCCCCTTATGTCTTGGGCTTCACGCATGCTACAATGGCCGGTACAAAGGGCTGCAATACCGCGAGGTGGAGCGAATCCCAAAAAGCCGGTCCCAGTTCGGATTGAGGTCTGCAACTCGACCTCATGAAGTCGGAGTCGCTAGTAATCGCAGATCAGCAACGCTGCGGTGAATACGTTCCCGGGTCTTGTACACACCGCCCGTCAAGTCATGAAAGTCGGTAACACCTGAAGCCGGTGGCCTAACCCTTGTGGAGGGAGCCGTCGAAGGTGGGATCGGTAATTAGGACTAAGTCGTAACAAGGTAGCCGTACCGGAAGGTGCGGCTGGATCACCTCCTTTCTAAGGAGCATCTGGAGACTTTTGTCTTCCAGGCGCCAGTTCATCACCGAATGTGTGGTGCTGGTTAGCTCATGGGTGGAACATTTGACGAGGCTTCTTCGGGAGATCTCAGTGTTTAGTACGCCGCTTGCGGTGGGAACGATGCTGGGGGATTCGGTGGGGGCATGCACGCTGTTGGGTCCTGAGGGACCGGGTGTGGCCTTTGGGCTGCGGTCGACTCTCTGGGCCTTTTTCTGTCGCTCCTTTTGGGGGGTGGTGGGGATGGGTACCGCCCGTACTTTGAGAACTACACAGTGGACGCGAGCATCTTAGAGACGATCTTCGGATCGTTTCACAGATGATCTTTTTAGATCATTAGTCAATTTCGCCTCACCCTTTGGGGTGGGGTTCGATTCTTGATGAAACTCATGTGATTTCAAGTCTTTAAGAGCAAACGGTGGATGCCTTGGCATCTGGAGCCGAAGAAGGACGTAGCAATCTGCGATAAGCCTCGGGGAACTGATAAGCGAGTTTTGATCCGAGGGTGTCCGAATGGGGAAACCCCGCTGGGCGGCGTGCCGACCCAGTGACTCCCGCCTGAATATATAGGGCGGGTAGAGGGAACGTGGGGAAGTGAAACATCTCAGTACCCACAGGAAGAGAAAGCAACCGCGATTCCGTTAGTAGTGGCGAGCGAAACCGGAACAGGCTAAACCGAGTACGTGTGATATCCGGCAGGAGTTGCGTATTCGGGGTTGTGGGACTTTTCTGATCATTCTGCCGAGTGGTCGACGTTACAAGAAGGTATAGACGAACGGTCTTGAAAGGCCGGTCAAAGAGGGTGCCAACCCCGTAGTCGAAATGCCTCTCTTGGCGTGAAGAGTATCCCAAGTATCACGGGGCCCGAGAAATCCCGTGTGAATCTGTCAGGACCACCTGATAAGCCTAAATACTCCCAGATGACCGATAGCGGACAAGTACCGTGAGGGAAAGGTGAAAAGTACCCCGGGAGGGGAGTGAAATAGTACCTGAAACCGTTTGCTTACAAACCGTTGGAGCCTCCTTAGTAGGGGTGACAGCGTGCCTTTTGAAGAATGAGCCTGCGAGTTAGCGATACGTGGCGAGGTTAACCCGTGAGGGGTAGCCGTAGCGAAAGCGAGTCTGAATAGGGCGATTCAGTCGCGTGTCCTAGACCCGAAGCGAAGTGATCTATCCATGGCCAGGTTGAAGCGACGGTAAGACGTCGTGGAGGACCGAACCCACTTAGGTTGAAAACTGAGGGGATGAGCTGTGGATAGGGGTGAAAGGCCAATCAAACTTCGTGATAGCTGGTTCTCTCCGAAATGCATTTAGGTGCAGCGTTGCGTGTTTCTTGCCGGAGGTAGAGCTACTGGATGGTTGATGGGCCCTACAAGGTTACTGACGTCAGCCAAACTCCGAATGCCGGTAAGTGAGAGCGCAGCAGTGAGACTGTGGGGGATAAGCTTCATAGTCGAGAGGGAAACAACCCAGACCACCAACTAAGGTCCCTAAGCGCGTGCTAAGTGGGAAAGGATGTGGAGTTGCTTTGACAACCAGGAGGTTGGCTTAGAAGCAGCCACCCTTGAAAGAGTGCGTAATAGCTCACTGGTCAAGTGATTCCGCGCCGACAATGTAACGGGGCTCAAGCACGCCACCGAAGTTGTGGCATTGACATTTTTGGTAGGCCTTCGTGGTCCAGCCGTGTTGATGGGTAGGAGAGCGTCGTGTGGCCAGCGAAGCGGCGGTGTGAACCAGCCGTGGAGGCTACACGAGTGAGAATGCAGGCATGAGTAGCGAAAGACGTGTGAGAAACACGTCCTCCGAAAGACCAAGGGTTCCAGGGTCAAGCTAATCTTCCCTGGGTAAGTCGGGACCTAAGGCGAGGCCGACAGGCGTAGTCGATGGACAACGGGTTGATATTCCCGTACCGGCGAAGAACCGCCCAAGCTAATCCAGTGGTGCTAAGAGTCCTAACCCGGTTCGAGTGGATCCCTTCGGGGTGATGCCGGCCGGTCTAACGCTCGACCCCATGCTGGTGCGGTTAGCGTATTAACAGGTGTGACGCAGGAAGGTAGCCCAAGCCAGGCGATGGTAGTCCTGGTGCAAGTGCGTAGGCCGAGAGATAGGCAAATCCGTCTCTCGTTAAGGCTGAGACACGATGCGGATAAAAAGTGGGTGATCCTATGCTGCCAAGAAAAGCATCGACGCGAGGTTCTAGCCGCCCGTACCCCAAACCGACTCAGGTGGTCAGGTAGAGAATACCAAGGAGATCGAGAGAATCGTGGTTAAGGAACTCGGCAAAATGCCCCCGTAACTTCGGGAGAAGGGGGGCCTTCGACGTATTAGGACTTGCTCCGAAAGCGTTTGGAGGCCGCAGAGACTAGTGGGTAGCGACTGTTTACTAAAAACACAGGTCCGTGCCAAGTCGCAAGACGATGTATACGGACTGACGCCTGCCCGGTGCTGGAAGGTTAAGAGGAGGGGTTAGCGTAAGCGAAGCTCTGAATTTAAGCCCCAGTAAACGGCGGTGGTAACTATAACCATCCTAAGGTAGCGAAATTCCTTGTCGGGTAAGTTCCGACCTGCACGAATGGCGTAACGACTTCCCAACTGTCTCAACCGCGAACTCGGCGAAATTGCATTACGAGTAAAGATGCTCGTTACGCGCAGCAGGACGGAAAGACCCCGTGACCTTTACTACAGCTTGGTATTGGTGTTCGGTGTGGCTTGTGTAGGATAGGTGGGAGACTTTGAAGCGGGCACGCCAGTGTTCGTGGAGTCATTGTTGAAATACCACTCTGGTCACTCTGGATATCTAACTTCGAACCGTAATCCGGTTCAGGGACAGTGCCTGGTGGGTAGTTTAACTGGGGCGGTTGCCTCCCAAAAAGTAACGGAGGCGCCCAAAGGTTCCCTCAACCTGGTTGGCAATCAGGTGGCGAGTGTAAGTGCACAAGGGAGCTTGACTGTGAGACTGACAGGTCGAGCAGGGACGAAAGTCGGGACTAGTGATCCGGCAGTGGCTTGTGGAAGCGCTGTCGCTCAACGGATAAAAGGTACCTCGGGGATAACAGGCTGATCTTGCCCAAGAGTCCATATCGACGGCATGGTTTGGCACCTCGATGTCGGCTCGTCGCATCCTGGGGCTGGAGTAGGTCCCAAGGGTTGGGCTGTTCGCCCATTAAAGCGGTACGCGAGCTGGGTTTAGAACGTCGTGAGACAGTTCGGTCCCTATCCGCTGCGCGCGTAGGAAGTTTGAGAGGATCTGACCCTAGTACGAGAGGACCGGGTTGGACGAACCTCTGGTGTGTCAGTTGTTCCGCCAGGAGCACCGCTGATTAGCTACGTTCGGGATGGATAACCGCTGAAAGCATCTAAGCGGGAAGCCGGCCTCAAGATGAGACTTCCATACCTTCGGGTGAGAGGCTCCCAGCCAGACTACTGGGTTGATAGGCCGGATGTGGAAGCGCGGTAACGCGTGAAGCTGACC
>NZ_JBFBHG010000019.1:0-74411 GCF_040685095.1 Microbacterium sp. NPDC089189 | reverse complement strand
CCCGCTCTCCCGCCCTGCGGGCCGTACCTGGGTGCGCCCCGGCGTCTCCGCCGCTCGGGGGTCTCGCCCTACTTGCGTCTTCATGACCCCCCCGGGGGGGGGGGGGGGGGCCCCGGTCCCCCGGCGCCCGCCCGGTGCATCAGAAGCCGCTGGCGCCGATCGCCTTGGCCAGCTCGGCGAACTGCGCCTGCGTGGCCTCGGCGACCTGGGTCGGCGTCTGCGTGCCCTGGATCATGTCGCCGAGGTTCAGGTACAGATCCGGGTTGACGATGGCGAGGGCCTGCATCGAGCCGACCGAGTCGCCCAGCGATGCGCTCACGTCGAGCAGCGCCTGGGGGACGCCGTCGGGGGTGGGCACGCCGGTCTGCAGCGAGACCGTGTCCTGCGCCTCGACGAAGTCGGCGTAGCCGTCGCCGAGCCAGTACGACAGCAGCTGGCGGGCGGCGGCCTCGCGACCGGCGTCACCGGTCTTGAAGGCGACGAGGGCGTTGGACTGGTCGGGGATGAAGGTGCCGACGTTGCCCGACGGCGCGATCGGGAAGAAGCCGATCTTCTCGTCGAGCTCGGGGGTCTCGGCGAGCGACTGCAGCTGCCCGAAGAACGAGTTCACCTGCACGGCCATGGCGGCGTCGCCGCTGAGCAGCGCCGGACCCTGGTCCTCGAACGTCGCCGTCTTCAGGTTGGCGTTGAAGAGGCCCTCGCCGATCAGGTCGTTGTAGGTGTTGATCGCTCCCTGGATGGTGGGGTCGGTGAACGCCTCCTCGCCCGCGTTGACGCGGTCCCAGAGTCCGTCCTCCGCCGCGTCGGCGAGCTGCACCTGCACCCACCACTGGGTGGCCCAGGGCGTTCCGCCGCCGAAGTCGAAGAAGGGCGTCTCGCCGCTCGACTTGAGCTGGCGGGCCACGGTCAGCAGTTCGTCCCAGTCGGCGGGGACATCGGTGATGCCCGCATCCGCGAAGACCTGCTTGTTGTAGTAGACGCCCTGCACCGCCGGGGTCGTGATGAGCGCGGCGTAGCGGGTGTCGTCGAGGATGCCGGTGATGTCGCGCAGGGCCGGGTCGTAGGCCTCGAGCCACGGCGCGTCGTCGAGCACCTGCAGGTTCTCGCTGGCGTTGAGCGCGGTCAGCTGCGATGCGGTCGGCTGCCAGAAGGCCAGGTCGGGCTTGTCGCCCGTGGCGACCTTGGTCTGGATGCTCTGCTCGTACGGATCGGGGATCGTCACGACGTCGACCGTGGCGCCGGTGAGCTCCTCGAAGCCGGCGACGACGCTGTCGGGAACCGTGTTGGAGTTCTGCGCCGCCCAGATGGTGAGGGTGGTGCCGCTGAGGTCGGTGTCCTGGGCGGGCCAGGATGCCGGCTCGGACGAGCCGCCGCCGGCTCCGGGGTCCGAGCAGCCGGCGAGGGCGAGGGCGGCGGTGGCGGTGAGCGCCAGTGCCGCGGGGAACCGCTTCTTCATTGAAATGCTCCTTCGTGTGATCAGTCTGACCGGTGCGGGGCCTCTACGCCGTCGGGTTCGGCAGCGTGGTGAGGCGGAGGGTACGCGCGGCCGGTGTCGAGTCGGTCGTGTGTACGGTGAGGATCCCGGTGGCGGCGTCCCATTCGGTGCGCCAGGCGGGAAGGTCTGCGGGGAAGAGGGTGACGGCGCTGATCTCGCGCCCGCGCAGGTGCGGGAGGGACAGCGCGACCCGAGGGTCGGCGTCGCCGCGACGCCACACCGACACGACGTCGGCGCCGTCGGCGCGGAGCCCGAGGGCGACGACCGGGTCGTCCCACTGCGGAAGCCCGGCGGGCCAGAAGGGCACCGCGTCGGCGATGTGCGTGCGCAGGTCCTTGGCCAGCCGGACGGCCTCGCTCACGCGAAGGCGCTGCGCGTCGGTCATGCGATTGAGGTAGCCCGAGACGTAGAACCGGCCGAGCAGTCCTGTCACGAGGCAGAACGAGATCTCCTCGTCGCTCATCTCGGGCTGCGGGTACGCCCAGCTCGCCGCCTGCTCCGGGAGCATCGACAGCGGTGCCGCTGCGGCGATCGGCGGGTACTTCGTGAAGTCCTGCTGATCGGATGTCGACTGCATCGCGAGACGCGACAGCATCGCCCAGTCCTGGCGCATCGCCCCCGAGCTGCAGTTCTCGACCACGAGCTGCGGATGCCGGTCGAGCACGCCGTCGATCCAGTCGAGGACCGCGCGGCTGTGGCCGAGGAGTCCGTCGCCGACACTCGCCGCGCGCAGGTCGGTGCCGGGCCCCGGGTTGATGTTGTAGTCCATCTTGATGAACCCGATGCCGAAGTCGCGGACGAGTCGGTCGACGACCTCGTCGATGTGCTCCCGCGCGGCCGGATGACGCAGGTCGAGGTGGTAGCGGTGGTGCTCGACGATGCGTGCGCCGCCGCGCTGCAGGAACGCCTCGCGCGGCAGGGCGTCGGCCACGGGGCTGTGGATGCCGACGACCTCGGGCTCGAGCCAGAGACCGGGCACCATGCCGGCCGCGCGGATCGCGTCCATCACCTCGTGCAGCCCCCCGGGGAACCGCGTGGTCGAGGGCTGCCACGCGCCGACGGATGCCCACCAGTGCCCGCTGTCGTCGTACCAGCCCGCATCGATGCAGAACACCTCGGCACCCACCTCGGCCGCCGCCGCGATGAGCGGAAGCAGCTTCGCCGTGGTGGGATCGCCGTCGAGCGTGTTCATGTAGTCGTTGAACACGACCGGCATCGCGGTGTTGTCGGGGTGGGGCCGGCGGGTGGCGCGGCGGTAGGCGGTGAGGGCGGCGACGGCATCCTGACGCGATGAGCCGATCACGACCGAGACGGGCACCGACGTGAAAGACGCGCCCGTCGGGAGCGGGAGCGACCAGCCGGAGTCGGTGTCGGTCGGGCCCGACAGCGCGAGGAATCCGCCGTCGGTGTCGCGACCGATCTCCCAGCGCCAGGCGCCGTTGTGCTCGATCTGCCAGGCAACGGCGATGCCGAGGTCGGGGTTGTCGATGACACCCAGGGGCAGATGACGCCCCGTCGACCAGGTGCCGTCGGAGGTCACGATGAGCGCCCCGCGGGGGTTGTGGCCGGTGAGGTGCTCGGCGAGATCGGGGAAGTCCGGGCCGCGGAGCGGCGCCTCGCTCCAGCGGCCCTCGGCCAGCCAGTCGCTGCGACCCGAGAGGAGGCTCCAGCCGCCCAGCGCATCGACGTCGTGCGCGGCATCTGTGAAACCCATCGCCCACGACGCCACCGAGAAGAGCACGAGCGGCTCCTCCCCCCGGTTCGTGACGGTCACCTGGGCGCGGAACCCCGCGACGTCCGCGTCGCTGCGCAGCTCGAGCACCGCCTCGATGCCGGGCGCCTGCTGGCGGATGCGCAGCGTGCGCGTCGCGCCGTCACCGCTCTCGTCGTGGTCGACGTAGCGCAGCTGCGCGCCGATCTCGCTGTGCACCAGCCGGTACGAGGCCGGCACGCTGCCGTTGGCGGCGCTGATGATCTCCACCGCGGGGATCGCGTGCACGGCGAGGCGCCGGCCGCCCGCGACGATCTCCGACACCCGCACGGGGGTGTCCTGACCCCACGACAACGAGACCTCGACGTCGCCACCGGCCCAGTGGGCGGTGCCGGCGGTGGTGAGGGTCGTCGTGGTCATCGCATCTCCGTTGATAGCGGGTTCTTCATGAAGGTCGGTCCGCGTTGATAGCGGTTTCAGGAAGACCATACGTGATTCTGAAACCGCTATCAACTTTTTCTTGAAACCGCTATCAGATCTTGCTAGCTTCGTCCCCACGCGGCCGTCGACCCCCGTCGCCCGGTCGCAGGGCGCGCACCGATCGCGGTGCACGGCGTCCGATCTGCACTCGATGAAGAGGAAGAGATGAGACACCGATCACGTACATCGGCCCGACCGGGCCGCACCTTCGGGGCCGTGCTGACGACGGGGGCGGTGCTCGCCACGTCGCTCGCGGCAGCAGCCGTTCCCGCGGCGAGCGCAGCCGAGGAGCTCCCCGAACCCGCCGTCCTCTACTCCTTCGACGGCGACGCCTCGCTGGCGACGATCGCGAACGACGGTGCGCTCGGCTCCGCCTTCGACGCGCGGGTGAAGAACGCCGCGACGCTCGCCCGCGGCGACGGCCCCACCGACGACGCCGGCGCATCCGGCCGTCTGCCGGGAGGAGCCCAGAACTCCTCCTCGGCCGACAAGCCCTACCTCGAGATCCCCGCCGGCCTGTTCGACGACGCCGACAGCCTCACGGTCGCCACCTGGATCAAGTGGGACGGCGCGAACGCCAACCAGCTCCCCTGGGCCTACATCGTCGGCAGCGACGCCCTGCCGGCCGACAACTGGGGCCTCTACTACGTCCCCGACGAAGGCGGGCAGTCCAAGGCCGTGGCGAACTCCGGCTCCGAGGTGAAGGCCGTCTCCCCCTCGCCTCTCTCGGCGGACACCTGGACGCACATCGCGACCGTGGCGGACGGCTCGTCGGTCTCGTACTACATCAACGGCTCCCTGGTGCGCACCGAGGCGGTCACGCTCGACGTGTCGAAGCTCGCCAGCGCGTCCAGCACGCGGTCCGGTCTCATCGGGCGTGTGCCGTGGGCGGGGCCGTGGGCCTCGTTCTTCGGCGGGGAGTTCGACGACTTCTCGGTCTACACCGACGCGCTGGATGCCGAGCAGGTCGGCTCCCTCTTCGCCGGATACGTGGGTGACATCGTGGATGTGGCCCAGCAGACCTGGCGCATCACCACGCCCGCCGGCATCCCTCCGGTGCTGCCCACATCCGTCCGGGTGACGCGCGAGGCCGGCCCCGAGGTCGACGCGCCCATCACCTGGGATCGCGTCCGCCCCGGCGACTACGCCGACGCGGGCTCCGAGTTCACCGTCGAGGGGACGGTGGCGGGATGGGACGGCACGCTCATCGCGACCGTCGCGGTCGACGAGCGGCAGACCGAGGACGTCGAGGTCGACTTCGGGACCACGACGGGCGAGTTCCGCGGAGGGGCCTCGGGCACCCTCTACGGCCTCGGCGACGAGGGCTCGCCCACGCAGGCACTCATCAACGGCGCCGCGATGACGAACGTGTCGCAGAAGCCGCCGTTCGGCACCCAGCATCCCGGCGGCGACGCCTTCAACATCGAGGACGCGTTCTTCGACAAGCACGGCCAGGATCTGTACGTCTACACGCAGGACTTCTACCCGGACTGGCCCTACAACGGCGGCAAGCGCCCCGGCGACGCCCTGACCTTCACCCGTGACGACGACGGCGACCTGACCGGCGAGCGCACCGACGGCGGGAACGGCGTGTGGGACTACCTCGAGGTGCTCGAGATCGTGGTCGACGAGATCGCCCGCGAGTCGGACAACCCCGAGAAGTACGTCTTCATCCCCTTCAACGAGGTCGACCTGCAGTGGCTCAACACCGACGACCTCTACAACCGCTACATGCACCTGGGCGGTCAGGCCGACAGCTTCACCCCCGACGGCGCGACCGACTGGGTGGCGGCGTGGGACGTCATCACCGACACCTACGCCAAGCACGGCCTGGACCGACCGCGGATCGCGGGCCCCGGCGACGCGGCCTGGCGCGGCGAGGGCAACATCAAGACGTTCCTGCAGATGGCGATCGACACCGAGACGGTGCCGGACGTCTACGTGTGGCATGAACTGCGCGGCTACCAGTGGATGCCCGAGCGCGTGGGCCAGTTCCGCGCCTATGCCCAGCAGCTGGGCATAGGCGCGGCGGACGTCCCCCAGGTGAACATCACCGAGTGGGGCGCGAGCACCGACATGAGCTCGCCCGCCAACCTCCTGCGCTGGTTCGCCAGCTTCGAGGCGGCCAAGGTCGACGCGCAGACGGCGTACTGGACGGCGTCCGGCACGATGTCCGACAACCAGGCGAAGGTCAACGCCGCGAACGGCGGATGGTGGCTGTTCAAGTGGTACGGCGACCTCACCGGGTCCGACACCGTCCGCGTCCCGGTCGGCGAGCAGAAGGCGATCGCGGCGCTCGATGAGAACGCACGGCGCGGCCAGGTGATCGTCGCGGGCATCGCCGACGGTCGCGACGGGGCGCTGGCCCTGACGGGGCTCGACACCGACGTCTTCGGAGAGACGGTCGACGTCGAGGTGCGCGAGGCGCTGGTCAGCGGCACCGACGGCATCTCGGGCACTCCCCGACTCGTCGCCGGCTACGACGCGGCAGCCGTGGTCGACGGGCGTCTCGACATCCGCATCCCCTCGGCCAGTGCGAGCAGCGCGTACCAGGTCATCGTCACGCCGACGACGTCTCGCGACGTCGCCGCGGCGGTGGCGGATCAGGGCGAGCGGCACCTCGTCGAGGCCGAGCGCGTGACGCTGCAGGCCGCATCCGAGCGGACGCCGAGCGGCTACCGCGCCTCGGCCGACCGCGATGTCTCGGACTTCTCGGCCGTGGACTCGCGCGCGGACTGGACGGTCGAGGTCGAGCAGGCCGGGCTCTACCGCCTCCAGATCCTCGGGGCGACCCCGGGCGTGCCCGTGACGCATGCCCTGTTCGTCGGCGACGACTTCGATCAGCTCGTGCACTACGGCGCCAACGCGATCAAGCCGAGCAACGTGCGCGGCGTCGCGCGCGGCAGCGCCGAGGTGCTGGTGGCGCTGGCCGCGGGCGAGAACACCCTGAGCCTGCGCACCAGCCAGGACGGGACCTCGCTGCTGGCCAACGCCGGGTACGAGGGCGGGGTCACCCTCGACCGCTTCGAGCTCGTGCGCGTCGGCGACGACGTCAACACCGAGCGCGCGAGCTATCCGGCATCGACCTTCCGTCTCGCGGACGGCGCGAGCCTGTCGTGGGCGGACGGTCACCGCGGTGACGCGGCACTGGATGCGGGTGAGCGCGTCGACGTGTACCCGTCGGCGTTCGAGTCCGGGTACTACGACATCGCCGTGGACTGGGCCGGAGCGGCCGATGCCCGTCTCGAGCTCACCGTCGACGGGCGCGTGGCCAGCACCTTCGTCGGCACGGACGGCACGACGACGTCGCGGGCACGGGTGCACCTGCCCGAGGGCATCACCGAGGTGGAGCTGCGCAGCTCGGCACCGGTGACGGTCTCGGCTCTCACCACGACCCGTGCCGTGGCCGGCGATGCGCGCATCGTGCGCGTGGAGGCCGAGGATCTCGACACCGTCACCCTCGGCGGCTCGGCCCGCGTGACCGGGTTCGGCGACGAGCCGACGACCGGCATCGGGACGAGCGGATCCGGTTCCGGCTTCGTCCAGGGCCTGGGCATCACCGATGCCGACCCCGAGAACGAGGGCACCCTCACGGTCCCGCGTCTCGACGGGTTCGCCGGCGCCGGTCAGTACAACGCCATCGTCCACTACTCGAACGACGACATCGAAGGCACGCACGACTACAACCCGCAGGTGGTCGATCTCGGGCTCCAGGCGTCGGAAGGCGGTGTCGACGGGCTCGCCGGTCGCACCACGTTCCGCTACACCTATCTCGCGACCAACTTCTGGGAGGCCGTGATGCCGTTGAACCTCCGCAGCGACGGTGGCGAGATCACCTTCGGCAACACGCGCCACACGCTGTTCATCGACGAAGGGCCCACCGGCAGCACGTCGGATGACCAGGTGCTCGACGGATATGCGATCGCACCGGATGTGGACTGGATCGCCTTCGCGCCGTTCGTCCTGGAGTCGGACGGCGAGGAGGCGGGCGTGCCCGCCGCACCGGCGGCACCGGATGTCACGGTGTCGGGAGCATCGGCGACGATCGCGTGGGAGGCCCCCTCCGACGGAGGAGCCGACATCACGTCGTACCGGGTCGAGATCTGGGCCGCCTCCGACGGCGGGCAGACCGCCCGCGCCGCGGGTCCGGCCCGCACCGTCACCGTGACGGACGGCCTGGGCGAGCGGGTGAGCACGACGGTCTCCGGGCTGGATGCGGGTTCGTACACGGCGCGGGTGATCGCGGTGAACGGCGTCGGGGAATCCGCGCCCTCACCCGCATCCGAGGCGTTCGCCGTGACCGCCGTCGATGCGGGACCGGGCGACCCCGGCGCAGGGCCGGGCACGGGCCCGGGCGCCGGCGCGGGCTCCGACGGCGCACCGGGCTCGACCGACGGGGCATTGGCCGCGACGGGTCTGGTCGCCCCGATCGGCGCCATCCTGCTGCTCGGCGGCCTGGCCATCGGGGCCGGGCTCTGGGCTCGGGCGCGCGCACGGGCGCGACGCTCGTAACGATCGACAGGGAGGCCGTGCGGTGTGAGGACACCGCACGGCCTCCCTTCGTCGCGCCCGGGATACTCGGTGCATGGCCGACCACCCCTACCCGCCCGAGCCCTGGTATCTGGGCGGGTCCCTGCTCGTCTCGGTGTTCCTGGTGCCGCCCACCGCCCTGCCCCCGACGTTCGCCCTTCCCGCGGGTCGGCGCCCCGTCACGGTGGGCGGCCGCATCTCGGTCGGCGTCGCCGCAGTGCGCTATGTGCCCGGCGGCGTGCTGCAGTACGACGAGCTGCTGGTCGCCGTCCCGAGCCTCGGACGCGGCGGCATCCGCGTCACCATCCCGCAGATCTGGGTCGACAGCGACACCTCCCGCCGCGGCGGACGCGAGCTGTGGGGCATCCCCAAGGAGCTCGCCGATTTCGACCGTGCCGGCGACGCGCCTCGCGTGACGGCGTCGATGTCGATCGACGACCGGCCGGTGGCGCGCGTCACGGCACGGCGCGGACGCCCCCTGCTCCCCGGCATGCGTCAGATCGCGCTGCCGATCCTGCAGGACCTCGACGGGCGGACGACCCTGTCGCACAACCGGGTGATCGGCCGCATCTCGGGTCTGCGAACCGCGTGGCGGTTCGCGCCCGACGGGCCGCTCGGCTACCTCGCCGGTCGCCGACCCCTGCTGAACGTCGAACTCCACGACGCATCGATCATCTTCGGCATGGATGTCGCGCGCACCTCCACCGGATCGAGCCCGGCATGACGTCGCAGCCGCTGGCCGTCGTCACGGGCGGCGCGCGCGGGATCGGCCACCGGATCGCCGTCGACCTCGAGTCCCGCGGCTACCGCGTCGTCATCGGAGACCTCGACGAGGCGGCCACGCGCGCGGCGGCGGCCGCCATCGGCCCCGCGGTCAGCGGCCTCCGTCTCGACATCACCGACAGCGCGCTGGTCGCCGCCGCCATCGACACGATCGAGACGACGATCGGCCCCATCTCCGTCTGGATCAACAACGCGGGCATCATGCCGACGGGGCCCTTCGCGGCGCAGGACGCCGCACTCGCACGCACGGTGGTCGACGTCGACTACACGGCGCTCGTCTCGGTCACCTCCGCCGTCCTCCCCCGTCTCCTCGCCCGGCGTCGCGGCGTGATCGTGAACGTCGCGAGCGCCACCGGGCTGAAGCCCCTGGCCGGGCTCGCCGTCTACTCGGGAGCGAAAGCCGCCGTCATCGGGTTCAGCGATGCGCTCCGGCGCGAGCTGCGAGGCACCGGCGTGACCGTGCGCGTCGTCCTGCCGAACCTCGTCTCCACCCCCATGGGCGCGGGCATCACCCCACCGCGGCTCTCGCCCGCCGTCACCCCCGCGCAGGTCAGCCGCGCCGTCATCCGCGCCGTCGACTCCGGCCCGTTCGCGGTCACCGTCCCCCGGGTGCTCGGCCCCATCCTGCGGTTCTCGCGGCTCCTGCCGACCGGGGTGCAGGACTGGCTGGACGACCGCATCGGCACCGACCGCATCGGGCTGGGCGGCGACCCCCGCGCCCGCGCCGCCTACGAGGACGGCATCACCCGCGCCGTCGACTGACCGGCGCGCACCCGTGTGCTCAGCCGAGCCGTCGCGCCGCGGCGCGATCGGCGATCACCACGAGGTTCGGATGCAGCTGCAGCACCGATGCGGGCAGACTCTCGGTCACCTCGCCCTGCAGCGCCGCCGCGAGCGCCGGCGCCTTGCCCTCGCCCGTGACGATCAGCACCGCGCGACGCGCCCGCTGGATCATCGCCGCGCCGAAGGTGACGACCTCCTCCGCGGGCGGGTCGCTCAGGTGCCGCACGTCCTCGTAGAACGGCAGCCCCTCGTGGACCTCGTACGTGTAGATATCTTCGCCGAAGCGCGTCACCCCGGGCATGTTGGCGCAGAAGTGCCCGTCGGCACCGAGCCCCATCAGCACCAGATCGAGCCCGCCGTGCGCACGAAGGTCGTCGCGGATGGCATCGGCGCTCTGCATGTCGAGCACATGCAGATTCTCGTCGGGGATGCCGGCGGGGCCGTAGATCTGCGCGCGCAGCGCCGTCATCGTCAGCCCGAGCTCCTGCCCGCGCACCGGCACCTCGTCGAAGTTGTAGAAGTGCACGTTCGCGTACGCCGCGGGGTTCGCCGCGATCGCCGGAGCGATGATCTCGTAGGTGCCCGCGGGCGTCGCCCCCGCGGTGAGCGAGACGTTGACCCGGCGGTCTTCGAGCATCGCGCCCTGCACGATGGCGGCGGCGGTGCGGCTGACAGCGGCCGCGTCTTCTTCGATCACGAGCTTCATGTGAAAACCGTACATCATTCGGTTTTCTCCGACAACCATCCCTGTGGATGACTCGGCAGCCGGTCGCGGCTCCCGCCGTAGGATCTCGTCGTGCCCGACCTCGCGCCCCGGATGCGCCTCCTCCCGACCGCAGCACTCGTCGCCGTCGTCATGGCGCTGACCGGATGCGCCGCCGCCTCGACGCCGCCCTCGCCCGCGACGGCTCCCGCGCTGACGGCCACGCCGCCCGCCTCGGAGGCCCCCACGGCGAGCACCGCGTCGGCGGTCACCTGCGCCGAGGTCGAACCGCTCGCCGCCTCGATCACCGCGGGCTTCTCGTTCTCCTCCGATGACTCGTCGGAAGACCCCTCGAGCACCACCTGCGTCTGGACCAACGGCGCCGTCGACGCCGCATCCTCCGACCTCGACGCCTACGCGAGTCTCGCCATCAGCATCGACGGCACCGGGTGGAGCGCCGAGGAGCTCGAACTGCTGCCGGGGGCAACCGACGACCCGCGCGTCACCGCCATCGATGGGCGCGTCCTGATGGGCACACCCGCCGACACCCTCGGCGATGCCGGTTCGGTGCAGGTGCTGTTCCCGCAGGGGACGGTGACGGTGGTCGCCACCGGGGCGCTCGCGACCGCATCAGCCGACACCGCGATACCCGTGGACACCGTGATCGGTGTCGCCTCCGAGGTCGCCGAGCTCCGGCGCTAGCGGCCCGTCACCGCGGCGCGCACGCCTCCGCGTCGTGCGCGTCGAAACCGGTGTACGTCACGCACCCCACGCGGAAGCTGCCGTCGATGGCCCGGATGCCGACGACGCGGCCGGTGAAGCCGCCGGCCACCTCGGTCGACAGATAGCGGCCGTCGGTGCGCCCGAGCGCGTGCCGCACGCCGCCGCTCTCCGCCCAGAACTCGAGATCGTCGGGGCCCGACGTCTCGGACGCGACGCTCCGGATGCCGACGAGCACCGGACCGTCGGAGACGGGCACGGGTGCCGTGAGGTCCTGCGCGATGGGTCCGATGCGCAGTGCGGTCGACGCCCGACCATCGGCGACCCGCACCTCGGCGCTGTGCGCATCGTCGAGGCGCACGAGCACGACGGCGGTGCCCGTCACATCGTCGATCTCCGCGGTGAACGTCCACCGGTGGTCGGTGACGCGGGCGACGATGGCGCTCGGGGTCTGGCCGGCGCCATCCACCGCATGCACGCGCGCGCCGTCATCCGAGCGGGTGAGCTGCTGCAAGACCGGCGCACCCGGCGACACCCACCGCGGATGCAGCGCGCCCGCGAAGGTCTCCTCGAACGACCGGTCGCGCACCGGGATGTCGTAGCGCTCCTCGTCGAACACGGGCCAGCCGTCCTCCCACCGCACGCCCGCCAGGAAGGTCTCGCGGCCGTTCACGTGGAACATCGGCGTCATCCCACGGGGGCGCACCCCCAGGTACACGGCCGCCCACTCGCCGTCCTCGCGCTGCACGAGATCGGCATGGCCGGTGTTCTGCACGGGGTGGGTGGTGCTGCGGTGGCTCAGGATCGGGTTCCGCGGGTGGCCCTCGAACGGACCGCGCGGGGACGCGGACCGGGCGACGGTCACGCCGTGCCCGCGCTCCGTGCCGCCCTCCGCCAGCACGAGATACCACCACCCCTCGCGCTCGTAGAGGTGCGGCGCCTCCGGGTAGGCGAGGCCGGCGCCTGCCCAGAGCGCCCGGGGTGTCTCGAGCACGCGTCCGGTGCCGAGGTCGACCCGGGCCTGGGCGATACCCGTCACCGGCCCGGATGTGGCGCAGAAGGTCACGAGGCAGTCGTCGCCGTCCCACGCGAGGTCGGGATCGATGCCGACGAGCCCCTCGAGACGAAGCGGTGCGCTCCACGGTCCGCGCGGATCGACGGCCGACACGACGATCTGGCCGCCGCCGTTGCCGACGTCGGTCGTGATGATCCAGAACCTGCCGTCGTGGTGGCGGATGGTCGGCGCGTAGATGCCGCCGCTGGCCACCGACGTCCCCGCCGCCGCCTCGTCGACCGAGAGCGCGTTGCCGATCTGCTCCCAGCGCACGAGGTCCGTGCTGTGCCAGACGGGCACGCCGGGCCAGTACTCGAACGACGAGTTGACCAGGTAATAGTCGCCGCCGACGCGGCAGATGCTCGGATCGGGGTGGAACCCGGCGATGATCGGCTCGATGCTCGAGGGCCGGGTCGCCGGAGAGCGACGGTCGGATTCGGCGAGGGGCGCGGGAGGGAGGATGCCGGTCACCGGCCTCACAGTACCGGGGTCGGGCGATCGCGTGCGGGCTCATTCGTCACGAAAGCGGGGTGTCGGCGCCGCCGACCCCGCTTTCGTGACGAATGAGCAGACCGCTGACCGCCCGCACACGGTCACCGATCGTCGAGCACCCGGAAGGTGACGGCGTAACGGAACGTGCCGGGCAGGAGTCGCGCTGTGGGCAGCGCGCCGGGGCCGCACGACCCCGAGCCAAGACCGTTCTGTCCGGCATCGAGGTTCACCCAAATGCGACCACTCGGCACCAGCTCGTGGGGATGGGTTGCGGCGTCCAGAGCCTCGGTCGTCCACCGGCGGACCGTGAAATCGACGGTCGGATGGGCATCGATCCGAATCGTGCGTCCCTCGCCGGTGAGGCTGATGCTGCGGGCCTGCCTTCTGTTGCCGTTCTCCTGGGGCATCAGGTAGGGCGTCTGCATCTCGTCGACGGTGCGCCTCCAGCGTCCCAACCGTGCTGCTGCGTGGCTGTCGGCGTACGCTTCGCCGGGGCCGGGCCCGTACCAGGACACCTCGGAGAACTCCTCGGGCAACGACAGGCGGAGCCCGAAGCGCGGCAGTGGCACATCCCAGTTCCCCACAGGCTGTGCCTCGACACTCAGCGTGACGGCATCGGAGGACGCCGTCCAGCGCTGCAGCGTGCGGTATCCGAGATCCGACCCCGCAAAGCCCAGTCGGCCCCGCACCTCGAGACCGTCGGCCGTGATGTCGATGCCGCGCACGGTGTGCTCGGGCCTGTCGAGACCGATCTGGCGCCATCGCGGCTCCAGCGGTTCCCACGAGAAGCTGCGGTCGTTGTCGATGACGGCGCGCCAGGTGTCGAATGTCGGCGTCGTGACCTGCACCCCCGCCAGCGACACGAGTGCACCGCTCGTGCGGGACAACAGCGCGGGACCGACCCGGATCGTGTCGTCG
The DNA here is from genome assembly GCF_040685095.1 of Microbacterium sp. NPDC089189. Classification (NCBI taxonomy): domain Bacteria; kingdom Bacillati; phylum Actinomycetota; class Actinomycetes; order Micrococcales; family Microbacteriaceae; genus Microbacterium; species Microbacterium sp. NPDC089189. The sequence goes on along the minus strand of NZ_JBFBHG010000019.1, from coordinate 60,742 downwards.
TGGACGATCGCCGCAGCGCCGGCCGCCGCCGGCATCGGGGCAGGTGAGCCGACCACGAACTGCGCCCAGGCGACTTCGTGTCCGACGCGCGCCCAGTCCGTGTCCTGCGCCAGCGTCGCCCGCACCTCGATCACTCGTTCTCCGAGAACGACACCTTCTGCGCTCCGGGGAACCGGGAACGTCGCCGACGCACCGGCCGGTACGTGCCCCAGCTCGGCGACTCCCTCCGCGTTGGCGACGCCGTCGATGAGGACCCGCCATCCGACGCGGAGGTGGGCGAGATCGCGATGATCGTACGTGTTCGCCACACGGATGCTGTCTCCACGAAGCGAAAACGACACGGGCTGGAACGCCGCCTTTAGCTCGTGGAGTGCGGGAGATGCGGTGCCGTCGGGGAACACGATCCCGTCGGCGATGAAGTTGCCGTCGTGGCGTTCCTCCCCGAAGTCACCGCCATAGGCGAAGTACTCGCGGCCGTCGTCGGTCTGCGCGCGCAGGCCATGATCGAACCATTCCCAGGTGAACCCGCCGGCAAGACGCGGGTATCGCTCGAAGATCTCCTGGTACTCGGCGATACCCCCAGGTCCGTTGCCCATCGAGTGGACGTACTCGCAGAGGATGAACGGCATCGACCGTCGACGGGCGTCCAGGTCGGCGTCGGGGAAGGGTGCTTCCTGCTGCCTACCGATCAGGTCGAGCTCCCGATGCGTCGAGTACATCCGGCTGTACACGTCCACGTACTGGCAGGACCAGTCCCGTTCGTAGTGCAGCAGGCGCGAAGGATCGCGTTGTTTAGCCCACCGGGCCATCGCTCCGAGGTTCTCGCCGGTACCGCACTCGTTTCCAAGCGACCACATGATCACACTGGGACTGTTCTTGTCTCGCTCGACGAGCCGCTGCATCCGGTCCACCAGCGCGCGCTCCCAACGCGGATCCTCCGTCGGGTTCCCGGGGAGCTTGTGGAACCAGTCCACCGGGAAGAATCCGTGCGTCTCGAAGTCGCATTCGTCGACGACCCAGAGACCGAGCTCGTCGCAGAGCTCGAGAAAGCGTGCCGGCGGCGGGTAGTGGCTCGTGCGCACCGCGTTGATGTTGTGCTGCTTCATCATCGCGATGTCGGAGCGCATGCGTTCCTCCGACACCACGCGTCCCGTATCCGGGTCGTAGTCGTGCCGGTTCGTGCCTCGGAGGAGGATCGGCGCGCCATTCACTCTGACGGTCGCGTCCACGACCTCGACGCGGCGGAACCCGATGCGCATCGCGATCGTCTCGCCCTCGCCGACGAGCATCCCCTCGTAGAGGCGTGGGATCTCTGCGGACCATGGAGCGACCGGCACGCGGACCGTGTCGCCCGCGGCGATGTCGATGCCCAGTTCCGGCACCACGACGCGCGCGGGAGCACTGCTCTCCACGCGCAGAATGCCTTCACCCGAGACCGCGTCGTAGTCGGCGTGGACGAAATGGTCGTCGATCGCGCCCACGGGGCGGCCCATCACCGTCACGCTGCGGAAGATCCCCGACAGCCACCACATGTCCTGGTCTTCGAGGTAGCTGCCCGACGACCACTGGCGGACCCGGACGACAAGGGTGTTCTCCGCGTCGCGATGGATCAGTGGGGTGACGTCGAGTTCGTGCCGCAAACGGCTGCCCGACACGACTCCCACCTCGGAGCCGTTGAGCCAGATGTGCCCGATCGAGTCGATGCCATCGAATCTCAGAAGGATGCGTTCGACGTCCCAGTCGGCCGGCACGGTGAAGGTGCGGTGGTAGTCGCCCGTCGGGTTCTCTCTCGGCACATAGGGCGGATCGACAGGGAACGGATAGACGCGGTTCGTGTAGATCGGCGCCCCGAATCCGTGCAGCTGCCAATGTGCCGGAACAGCGAGGGTCGACCACGAGTCGAGTGACTCTCCCGGCGCGCCGATCACATCGAGCGGCAGGTCACCGGTCGCCGAGTAGCGGAAGGACCAGATCCCGTCGAGGCTGAGCTCCGGCGCGTCGGAGCGCGCATGCGCGCGCGGCGGCAGGGTGCCGCGCGATGGGAAGAGCTGCTCGTGGGGAGCGAGAGGCCTGTCCATCGCGACCGGATCGTGCGCGACGCCGCGCTCGCGGTCCTCGGCCGCCAGGTCACAGGCGACCCGGTCGTTCATCGCGCTGAGGTTGTTCACGCGGGCACTCCTTCTGCGGTCGGGCGCGAGCTGCGGGGGTTCGACGGGTGGCAGCTCACTCCTTCACCCCTCCCGTCGTCAGACCCGAGGTCCAGTACTTCTGCAGGTAGAGGAACACCACGACCAGCGGCAGGATCGACACCAGCGAGCCGGTGATGACCGTCGAGAACTGCGCGGACGCCCCGCCGCCCGCCTCGCTCGCCGCCTGGAGTTGCGCGAGTCCGAGGGTGAGCGGGAAGAGTTCGGGGTCGGTCAGCATGATCAACGGCAGGAAGTAGTTGTTCCAGGTGTGGACGATCGCGAAGAGCAGCACGGTCACGATTCCCGGCACCATGATCCGCAGCCCGATCTGGAGGAAGATGCGGAACTCGCCGGCTCCATCGATCCGGGCAGCCTCCAGAAGCGTGTCGGGAATGGACTCTTCCGCGTAGATGCGCATGAGGTAGACGCCGAAGGGGCTGACGAGCGAGGGGAGGATGATCGCCCACACGGTGTTGGTCAGCCCGGCTCCCGCGAACAGCAGATAGGTCGGGATCGCCAGGGCGGTGGTGGGAATCATGATCGCCCCGAGCACCACCGCGAAGAGGAACTTCTTAGCGGGGAAGTCGTACTTCGCGAAGGCGTACCCGGCCGCGGCGGAGAGGATCGCCGCACCGATGCCGCTCACCAGGGCGTACAGCACCGTGTTGCCGATCCACTGGACGAAGACGCCGTCGCGGGTGGTGAAGAGCTGAGCCAGGTTGTCGAGGAGGTTGAAGTCGTCGGCGAACCAGAGTCCGAAGCTCGAGAAGAGGCCGGAGTTGTCCTTGGTGGACGCCACGAACAACCAGAAGAGGGGCAGCAGGAAGTATCCGGCGGCGAGCCAGATGACGACGGTCAGAACCGTGCTGCGGCCTTCGCCAGGAGGCAGCCCGACACGTCCGCCACGTCGGCGCACACGCCGACGGACATCCGAGGTCGATGCGACGGTGACGCGAGCCTGGGTGTCGGTGACGGTCATGACCGTGCTCCCTTCTCCCGACGTGCCGCCGACAGCTGGAACACGTACGAGACGATCATGATGATGATGCCGAGCAGGAAGGCGACGGCGGCCGCGTAGTTCACGTCCTGGTTGGTGAATGCCAGGTTGTAGGCGTACAGGTTCGGCGAGAACGACGACCCGATCGCGTTGGGGGCGATTTCATACAGCAGCTTCGGCTCGCTGAACAGCTGGAACGCGCCGATCACCGAGAAGATCGAGCACAGGATGATCGCCGACCGGATCGCGGGGATCTTGATGCTCCAGGCGATGCGGAACTGGCCGGCTCCGTCGATGCGCGCCGCTTCGTACTGCTCGGTCGGGATCGCACGCATCGCCGCGTACATGATCACCATGTTGTATCCGACGAACTGCCACGTGACGATGTTGATGATTGAGCCGAGGATGTTGTCGGGCGAGAGCAGCTGCGGTGAACCGAAGCCGATCGCCCTCATGACCTGGGCGATCGGACCGAAGTTGTCGCCGTATAGGTACCCCCACATCAGGGTTGCGACGACCCCGGGGACGGCGTAGGGCACGAAGATGGCCAGTCGCGCGAACTTGCCGCCGCGCACTCTGGCGCTGTCGAGCGCGAGAGCGAAGACGAGGGCCAGGATGAGCATGATCGGCACCTGGATGACCAGGAAGAGACACATCCGCAGGACGCCCCCGATGAACCGCTCATCTGTGAGCGCGCGGGCGTAGTTCTCGAGCCCGACGAAGGCACCGCCGCCGATGAGCTGCGTCTTGAACAGACTCAGGTACCCCGCGTAGAACAGCGGGAGTAGGAGCATCGTGACGAAGAGGATCATGAACGGCGCGATGAAGACGTAGGCCGCGGTGTTCTTGCGGCGCTTGTCGCTCCAGCGCGTGCGCCCGAGAGCTGTGGTGCTCATCGGCGTCGCCTTTCTACTGAGGGTCGAGGGGGCGACGGGAGCGGGGCACTCGCCCCGCTCCCGCGCGGTCATTCGGTGACGACGGTGAAGCCCTGGGCTTCGCCGTAGGAGACCAACTCGTCCTTCCACTCCTCGAGCGCGGCCATCAGGTCGCCCTTCTCGGTGATGGCTGCGCCGAGGGTTTCCTTGAAGCTCGAGCTCGCGTAGTCGTTGTACGGAAGCCACTGCCAGTCGGCCGCAACGGTCTCGGAGATGTCGGCGAAGACGGCGTTGACCTTCTGACCCGCGTAGAACTCCAGCTCCTGGTCGCGCACAGCGGGTGATTCCAGAGTCTCGGTCAGCGACGGGAAGATGAACTGCTCCGTCGCGAGGCTCTCGGTGGCATCGCTGTTGGTCGTCAGGAACTTGGCGAACTCGGCCGCCACGATCTTCGCATCGGAGTCGGCGGTCACGGCGATCGCCGATCCGCCCTGGTTGCCCGAGGCGGGCTTGGCCGCATCCCACTGCGGCATCGGCGTGGCCTGCCACAGACCGCTTGTGTCACTGGCGGTCCCCTGCAGGAAGACGGGGCCCCAGGCGGCGGCGAGCCAGCTGGCGTAGCGTCCGCCGGCGATGCTCTGGTACCAGTTGTCATCGAGCTGAGGAGCGGTGTCGACGAGGTCGCGCTGGATCAGATCGTCCCAGTACTCGATGACGCGCGTGACTTCTTCGGACTCGAGATCGATCGTGACCGTCTTGTCGCCGTCGTAACCGAACGGGCGCGCGCCCGACTGCCACAGCAGCGCGAGGATCGGGGAGAAGCTGTTACCCGGCAGATCCGAGATGTACGAGCCGGTCTTCTCTTTGATCGCCGCCGCCGCGGTCGCGTACTCGTCCCACGTCGTCGGCACCTCGACTCCCGCGGCCTCGAAGATATCAGTGCGGTAGAGCTGCCCGGTGGGCCCGAGGTCCTGCGGAAGACCCCACACGGCGTCATCGGTGGAGACGACGCCCCACGCGCTGGGCGCGAAGTCCTCGGCGAGATCGGCGGCACCGTACGGAGTGAGATCGAGAACGGTTCCGGTGAGAGTGAAAGAGGGCAGGAACGAGTACTCGATCTGCACGACGTCGGGAACGTCGCCGGACTTCGCCGCCGCGCGCAGCTTCTGGTACTGCGCCGTCGCACCGCCCTGATTCGAGAGCTTCACCGTGATCTCCGGGTGCAGCTCTTCGAACATGTCGATCTGGTTCTGGATGTCGGGCACCCACGACCAGAAGTCGATCGTGGTGGGTGTGCTCAACGCCTCGTCGATCTGATCCTGGGTCACCGTCTCGGCGTTGCCTGCGTTCCCGGACCCGGGTGCGCCGCACGCGGCGAGCATCAGGGCCGACGAGGCGATGAGCGCGCTGAGGGCGACCCCGCGGCGACGTTGCACTGTGGTCATTGGTGTTCTCCTCTGGGGTGCTGCGCCCGCGACAGGACCCACGAAGGAACGGTCGGCCTGAACGAGTCAGGGACCGCCGGAGTTCTCACCCACGACGGCAGCGGCGTAAGAGGACGTTATCACACGAGAAACGTGGAACGTATGCTTTAAAGAATTCCTGGCACCGAAGAAGAATCCCCATCGTCAGCCGCGTCGGACTCGCTCGGCTGGGGCACACCGAGCGACAGCAGGTCGATCTCGTCGCGCGCGGTCACCAGGATCGACCGCATGATCGCGTAGGCGGCCTCGGGATCGCGACGCTGGATCGCGCCCGCCACATCCACGTGCAGCTGGAGGGCGACGCTCGCAGGGCGATCGGGCACGAGCCCGTGCTCGGTGCGACTGACGAGCACCTGTCCCACCAGCTGATCGAGACGCGAGAACATCGGGTTGCCCGACAGTTCCAGAATGCGGGCGTGGAAGAGGATGTCGAGGCTCAGGAAGCGCTCGTCATCACCCTGCTCGCCGGCCGCCCACAGCTCTCCTGACAAGGCGATCAGCTCACTCACCTGCTGGGATGTCGCGTGCGTGGCCGCCAACCGCGCGGCCTCCGGCTCGATCGCGGCGCGCAACTCGACCAGGGAGACCAGCTGGCGCGAGCGGTCCGGGGAGTTGAGCCGCCACCGGATGACCTGCGGGTCGTAGAGGTTCCAGTCTGCTTCGGGCAGGACCACCACTCCGACCCGCCGCCGTGACGCGACCAGCCGCATGGCTTCGAGCACACGAACCGTCTCACGCGCAACGGAGCGGGAGATCCCGCACCGCTCCTCGATCTCCTCGAGGGTGAGGCTCGCGCCGGGCAGCACCTCCCCCGCGCAGATGAGCTGGCCGAGTTCGTCCAGTGCGCGGGAGTGCTGTCCGGGTAGCGACACCAGCGAGCTGGCGGGCGAAGTCGACATGTATGAGAAGTTACCAGTCTTCGACTGACTAAAAGACATACGTTATAGTCCAGACGAAGACATTTATGCCCAGTTCGGTCGGTGGAGACAGGACGGGGTCCCCGAGACGAGGACACCATGCAGATAACGCGAATCGAGACATTCCTGGTGCCGCCGCGATGGCTATTCGTGCGCGTCGAGACCGACAGCGGCATCGTCGGATGGGGTGAGCCCGTCGTGGAAGGACGCGCCGAGACCGTCCGCACAGCGGTCGAACAGCTCTCGGAGCTGCTCATCGGCGCCGATCCGCTGCGCATCCAGGATCACTGGCAGGTCATGACGAAGGGGTCGTTCTACCGCGGCGGTCCCATCCTCTCGAGCGCCGTCGCCGGGCTCGATCAAGCGCTGTGGGACATCGCGGGCAAGGAAGCAGGACTGCCGGTGCACGTGCTGCTGGGCGGCCCCGTGCGCGATCGCATCCGGATGTACGGGTGGGTCGGCGGCGATGAACCCGCCGAGGTCGCCGACGCGATCTCGGAGCGCCTCGCGCAGGGGCTCACCGCGGTCAAGATGAATGCCTCCGGCCGCTTCGACCGCATCTCGAACAACCGCGGCATCGACGAGGTCGTGGCCCGCGTCGCAGCCGCCCGCGAGGTACTCGGTGACACGGGAGACGTCGGCATCGACTTCCACGGTCGCATCAGCCTGCCTGACGCGAGACGGATCATCCCGGAGCTCGAATCCCTGCGGCCCATGTTCGTCGAAGAGGCGACGACGCCCGAGAACAGTCACCTGTTGCGCCGGATCACCGAGAGCACGTCGATCCCGATCGCCACCGGCGAGCGCCTCTATAGCCGCCACGAGTTCCTTCCCGTGCTGCAGTCCGGCATCGCGATCGCGCAACCCGACCTGTCCCACGCGGGGGGCATCTCCGAGGTCCACCGCATCGCGAGTCTCGCCGAGATCTACGACGTGCAGTTGGCTCCGCACTGCCCGCTGGGCCCCATCGCTCTTGCCGCGAGTCTTCAGATCGGCTTCGCGGTTCCCAACTACTTCATCCAGGAGCAGAGCATCGGCATTCACTACAACGAGGGCGGAGAAGTGCTCGACTACGTCGCCGACACCTCCGTCTTCGACTTCTCGTCCGGGTACGTCGATCGGCTCACGGCGCCGGGACTCGGCATCGAGGTCGATGAAAAGGCCGTGCGCGACGCCGCCGCACGGGGCCACGCCTGGCGCGGGCCGATCTGGCGCCACTCCGACGGAAGCTTCGCGGAATGGTGACGCCGGAGGAACTGCTCGCGCTGCTGCGGGACGAGCGGCTGATGCCGATCATCCGCAGTGATTCCGCGGAGGCCGCGGCCTCGATCGGGCACGCGCTCATCGCTGGCGGCTACACCATGCTCGAGGTCTCGCTGACGACGCCGGGCGCGCTGAACGTCATCACCGAACTGTCGCGCACATCTGCGGAGGTGGGGGCGGGCACCGTGCTGACCTCGGCCGATGCTGAGGCAGCGCGCGACGCGGGCGCATCATTCATCGTCACGCCCGCCGTCGCCGAATCGATCCCCGCGGCGGTGCGAATGGAACTACCGGTCCTGGCGGGAGCATTGACTCCCACCGAGATCGTCGCCGCCGTCGCGGCGGGTGCGACCGCGGTCAAGCTTTTCCCTGCCGAGCTGGGCGGCGTCGACTACTTCACCGCGTTGCGGGCGCCGTTCCCCGACGTTCCGCTGATCCCCGTCGGCGGCGTGACCCTGACGTCGGGCCGCGCCTACCTCGATCGCGGGGCGCTCGCGCTGGGGCTGGGCTCGCCGCTCACGGGAAAGGCCTCCGATCCCGTGGATGTCGCAGCGATCGGGGCGCGCGCGGAGGCATTCCGCCGGATGGTGCGAGGCGAAGAGTGACCGCGGTCGTCACTTTCGGCGAGGCGCTCGTCGCCGTCCGCACGCACGGGCGACTCAGCCTCGGGGCCCCTATGTCGGCGACGCCGGCGGGCGCCGAGATGAATGTCGCCATCGGTCTGGCGCGACTCGGCCACGACGCGCGCTGGGTCGGCGCGTTGGGCGTCGACCCAGCCGGAGATCTGGTGGCGCGCACCCTGCGCGCCGAGGGCGTCGACACCGTCGGAGTCCGTCGCGACGCCACCGCGCCCACCGGGCTGATGCTCGTCGATATGCCTGTGGGCCTGCCGCCCATCGTGACCTACCACCGCCGCGACTCCGCGGGCTCGCAGCTGTCCGAGCAGGATGTCGCCGACCTGGGCGCCGCGCAGATCCTCCACGTGTCCGGGGTGACGCCCGCACTGTCGGCGACGGCTCGGCGAGCGACGTCCACCGCCATCGACGCCGCGCGCACCGCAGGGACACGGGTGTCGTTCGACGTGAACTTCCGCGCGAAGCTGTGGCCTCGCGAGGAAGCGGCGGCCGTGCTGGCTCCACTCGCCGCGCGCGCAGACATCGTGATCGCGTCGGAGGACGAGCTCGCACTCGTCACGGCTACCGGCGACGAGGCGAAGAGCATTGCAGCTCTCCTGGAGGCGGGCGTTCGTGAGGTGGTCGTCAAACGAGGGAGTCGGGGCGCCGACCACACGGACGCGAACGGCGTCATCTCATGCAGCGCCCACCCGGCGAACGAGGTCAACAGCATCGGTGCCGGCGACGCCTTCACCGCGGGATACCTGTCGGGTCTTCTTGACGGCCTCCCCGTACGCGAGCGGATGCGACGCGGAGCGTTCTGCGGCGCACTCGCGGTCAGCGGGCACGGCGACTGGGAGCAGGCCCCGTTCCGCGCCGACCTCGCCTCGTTGGAGGCTCGGAGCTCCGAGGCCGCGCGCTGACGGGAGGGAGCCGATCGCCCGAGCCGGATATCTCCGCGAAACCGGGGGGCGCTATCGTTTCCTCATGATCCCGATGGAGAACCTCCTCGCCTTCGCGATCGCGTCGGTCGTCATCATCGTGATCCCCGGCCCGAGCGTGCTCTTCGTCATCGGCCGCTCCATCGCCCTCGGTCGTCGCGCGGGCGTGCTGAGCGTCATCGGCAACGCGCTGGGCACGGTCCCGGCGGTGGTCGCCGTCGCTTTCGGCGTCGGCGCGATCGTCGCCTCATCGCTCGTCGCGTTCACGGCGATCAAGATCGCGGGCGCGGCCTACCTCGTCTACCTCGGCGTCCAAGCGATCCGCCATCGACACGAGCACGCCGGCCGCCCTGACCGCACCCCGGCATCCACGGCGACGCTCTTGCGCCAAGGCTTCATCGTCGGCCTCACCAACCCCAAGACGATCGCCTTCTTCGTCGCGGTGCTGCCCCAGTTCGTCGACCCTGCAGCGGGCGCCGTGTGGGCACAGCTGCTCCTCCTCGGGCTCACGTTCCAGACGCTCGCTCTGGCCTGCGACAGCGTGTGGGCGCTGGCGGCCGGCACCGCCCGGGCGTGGTTCGCGAGGTCGCCCCGTCGCATCTCCGCGCTTTCGGGTGCCGGCGGCGTCATGATGATCGGCCTCGGCGGCACGCTCGCACTGACCGGATCGAAGAGCTGACCCGCCTCGCTGCGTGGTGACCGATCCGCGCCGCGACGGCGAACGGGGCCGTCGGGCAGGATGAAGAGCATGGCCGACGACCCGCGCACGGTGATGCAGCAACTGACGGACACCACGACCGACGGCCCGGTGTTCTTCATCGCGGCGCTGCCGTGGGTGCGGGCGGCGCAGGACGGTGAGCCCGCGCCGCAGCGCGGGATCTCGTTGGTGCACGCGGCGCAGACACTTGCGGATTACGCGACGCTCGACCAACTGACCAGCCACGTCGGGATGGGCTACAACTCGTTGCTGATCGGCCAACGCATCGGCCTGATGCGCGGAGGCGAGGTGGCAGCGGCCTGGCCCGTGGACAACACCGGGTGGCCGTGGTCGGGAACACGCGAAAAGGGTGCCGCGTGGGCCTTCCGCGCGGACTCCACGCGCGGCTACCAGCGACACCCCACATCCAGTCGGGGGATCGTCGTGTCGCACGGCGACCTGACGGACGTCATCGACGCGGTCGCCGCGGCATCGGCCGAGGATCCCGACGAGACGTTCGTCGTCGCCGGCCAGTGCTACTTCCAACCTCACTGGCACTGACGCGGGGTCGACGCAGGAGCGGCCCTGGACGCGGCACCCTTCTTCGTTCTTCGCCTCCAACTTCTGGCTCTACAGGGCTACGACGTTCGCCTTCGTCACCGACCGCGGTGGCGCGTGAGAGCTGTGGAAGACCTTGGCCGAACGCGATCGCTCGCTGGGCTATCCCGAGAAGTTCAGCGAGAACATCCCCGACGCCAACTGGACCATCTCGGCCACGGTCACCCTCACCGACGACAAGATCGCTCCGTACATCGAGAAGATCACGGGCCGCGATCCCCGCAACGGCAAGATCGTCACGGGCGGTCCGTGCAACATCAAGGACTCGAGCTGGCTGTACGGCTTCACGATGAGCCGCCAACCGCACTTCGCGGCACAAGACCCGCAGAAGGAGCTGGTGGTCTGGCTGTACGGCTTGTTCTCCGACAAGCCAGGTGACTACGTCAAGAAGACGATCCGCGAGTGCACCGGCGCGGAGTTGACGGCGGAATGGCTCTTCCACCTGGGAGTTCCGGTCGATCAGATCGACGATCTCGCCCACAACTCCGCCCGCACGATCCCGTGCAACATGCCCTACATCACGTCCTACTTCATGCCGCGCGCCGTGGGCGACCGCCTGCTCGTCGTGCCGGAAGGCTCGAAGAACCTGGCATTCATCGGCAACTTCGCCGAGACGGAGCGCGACACCGTCTTCACCACCGAGTACTCGGTGCGCACCGCGATGGAAGCGGTGTACACCCTGCTGAACGTCGACCGCGGTGTGCCCGAGGTCTTCGCCTCATCGTTCGACGCCCGGATGCTGATGAACGCGCTCTACTACCTCAACGACAAGAAGCCGCTCGCGGAGATCAAGCTGCCGCTGGTGGGCCGTCTGGTCGAGAAGGCGGCGCTCGCGAAGGTCAAAGGCACGTACATCGAGGAGCTCCTCGCGGACGCGAAGCTCATCTGACCGCGCGTCAGAGTCGCGTTGGGACCGGTGCTTCGCCGGAGTGCCGTGGGTGTGGATCGTCGGAACGACCGACACCCACGGCGGTGCGGCCGGGACGTCAGGAACCGGGCGTGCGGGGCATCGGTTCGACGTCGTCCACGGCGGGGAGCTCGCGACGTTCGATCAGCCGCCGGTACCAATGGGCGGAGTCCTTCCAGCGCCGCTCGAGCGTGTCATAGTCGACCCGGATGATGCCGAAACGGCGCGAGTAGCCCCACGCCCACTCGAAGTTGTCGAGCAGCGACCAGGCGAAGTACCCGCGTACGTCGGCTCCCGCGTCGCGGGCTGCGGCCACGGCCGCGATGTGGTCGTGCAGGTAGCTCACACGGCGCACATCGCGCACACGACCATCCGGCGACACCTCGTCGTCGAACGCCGCCCCGTTCTCGGTGACCATCGTCGGCAGGTTCGGATAGCGATGAGAGAGATCGATCAGAAGCCCCGTGAGCGCTCCCGCGTCGATGTTCCATCCCATCGCCGTGTACGGCCCGGGCTCGCGCACGAAGGCCACCTCGCGCGCGCCGATCCAGGGCGTGTGATCGGATTCGCGGTGACCGGAGTTGTCGGAGACCTCGTCGGCCACATCCGAGTGGCGGACCATCGTCGTGGCGTAGTAGTTGACGCCGAGCGCTGTCAGCGGCTGATGAATGACGTCGAGATCGCCGTCGCGGACGAAGCCCCAGTCGGTCACCGTCGCCGTGTCCCCAGCGAGGCGCGCCGGATAGGCGCCTTCCAGCATCGGCCCTGTGAATGCGCCGTTGCCGAGAGCGTCGATGCGGTCCACGGCGTCGCGGTCGGCCGCACTGTCGGGGTCGAGCGGCCGGATCACGTGGAAGTTGAGAGTCACCGATACCCGCGCCTGCGCACCCAGCACGTCGCGGATGGCGCGGACTGCGAGACCGTGCGCGAGGTTCAGATGGTGAACGGCGGCCAATGCCGCCGCGGGTTCGGTGCGCCCCGGAGCGTGGACGCCGGAGGCGTAGCCGAGGTACGCGCTGCACCACGGTTCATTCAACGTGGTCCAGGTGTGCACGCGATCGCCGAGCGCGACCGCCATGAGCCGCGCGTACTCGCCGAATGCCTCAGCCGTCTGCCGCGCGGGCCATCCGCCCGCATCCTCCAGCTCCTGCGGCAGATCCCAGTGGTACAAGGTGACGAGCGGCTGCACCCCCGCCGCGTTCAGAGCATCCAGCAGATCGACGTAGAACGCCACACCCTCCGGGTTGAGCTCACCGGTGCCCCCGGGCTGCACACGGGACCACGAGATCGAAAGCCGGTAGGCATCCAGTCCGAGCGCGGCGATGTGCTCGACATCCTCCGGCCAGCGGTGGTAGTGGTCATCGGCCACATCGCCGGTGTCGCCGTACTCCGTGGCGCCTGGAGTGTGCGAGTACGTGTCCCAGATCGAGGGCGTACGACCTCCCTCGGCTGCTCCCCCCTCGATCTGGTAGGCGGCGGTCGCCGATCCGAAGACGAAATCGTCGAAAGTACGGGGGCGTGCTGAGTCGGTCATGGGATCCTTTCGTGACAGTGATGTCGGAAGTATGTCGATGTGTGCGCGGCTAACGGCCACGCTGCGCGAACGGCCCGATGGTCACCGACCCCGATCCGACGGCGTACGCTCCCGCGACCACGCCCACGAAGCCGTTCGCCACGGTGGTGGAGAGATGGGCGAGATCGACGACGGCCACGACCTCGCGGTGACGGTCGGTGTGCCAGACGATCTCTGCGGTTCGCCCTCGCACCTCGACGACGGCGGAGCCGGGGCCGGCGACAGCCACCCGTGAGACCTCGTCCCGGATGCCATCGACACAGCGCGTGACCACCAGAACCGATCCGCGGGGCTGGTCGCCATCGGCGGCCATCCCGACGGTCAGCCACTGCCGGCCCGACTGCCGCAACGCGAGGCCGTGCTCGACGACCTCGCCCATCGGCTGCGGAGTGAGCCCCAACGAGACCGTCGTATACGGCGACAGCAGGCGCTGGCCGATGAACGCCGGCATAGGGTCGTCGAGCGCGCCACCCGCGCGGAGGACGAGCCCGGACTCATCGCCCAGATCAGCAATCTCTTGCGGAAGCCGACGGACGGCGACCCAGGGCTCATCGGGCTCGCTCACCTTCACCGCCGGCTGCCCGTCCGGGCCTACCGGTGTGTCCGGCTCCGGAACGAGCGTGCCGACCCCGGGAGCGAAGATCGGTGCCCCGTCTTCCCAGACGACCGGCACCAGGAACGTCTCTCGTCCGAGAAGGTCCACGCCGTCCACGAGCCTGGAGGCGAGGACCGTGGCCCACCACGACCCGTCGGCGGCCTCCACGAGGTCGGCGTGACCGACATTGACCACGGTCGAACCGGAGCCCAAGTGCCGGTGGGTCAGCACTGGATTGCTAGCCCCCGCCTCGAACCGCTCGGTCGCCACATTGCCGCGCGCCGCCACGACCGCGTGATGGCGCCCCGTGCCCCCCTCGGCGGCGATGAGGTGCAGGAAGTCCCCGCGGCGGTAGAGGTGCGGGCCTTCGGTCCAGATCGCACCGATCACCGCGCCGGTGAAGACGACCGATTCGGGACCGGTCAGCTGCAACGTCAGCGGATCCACCTCACGAACCCAGATCTCCCCCTGACCGGACCAGTCCTGACGGTCGGTCTGACGTGCAGCGTGCGCCCAGATCCTGCCGTCCTCCAGGAAGAGCGACGGATCACCGCCCGTCGCCTGGCGCCACCACACCGGCGCCGACCAGGGCCCGGCGGCATCCTCGGCCGTCACGATGAAGTTGCCTTCACCGCCCGCGGGACCGCCGACATGTTTGCACACCACAAAGAAGCGCTCGCCGTCGTGACGAATCGTGGGCGCGTACAAGCCGTCGGAGTCGGAGATCCTCGAGAAGTCGAGCTGGTCGGTGATGACGTGCCCGACGAGCTCCCAGTTGACGAGGTCGCGCGAGCGGTGCACGGGCAAGCCCGGCAAGTACTCGAAGGTCGAGGTCACGAGGTAGTACCAGGCGTCCGCCCCTTCCCCGACCCGGCACACGGACGGGTCCGGGTGGAAGCCCGGCAACACCGGATTCGTCGCGCCGACCCACGCCTGCGCATCCATGACCTCCGACATCGGCGTCGTCACAGCGCCACCACCACCTCGCCGGCGCCGGCGGCCGAGCCGGCGGCCGGGGCTGTCGCGCCCACCGCGACCGACCAGGGGCCGGTCGCGTCCGTCGTGGCGACGCGAACGTCGCCGCCCCGGCGGGTGACGCGGAACGTCGCGCCGCGACCGGTCCCGCCGGGGACGAGGAGCGTGGCGTCGTAGCCGTCGGGCAGTTCGAACAACCGCAGGGTGACGCCGTCGGCCCACGCGTAGTCCGGCTTCGCCGCATCGCCGCCGACCGGCAGCACGGTGCCCGGACGCACGTAGAGGGGAAGCGAGTCGAAGCCGTGCTCCTCACGGCGCCAGCCGCGACCGGTCACGCGCTCCCCGGTCAGAAGATGCGTCCATACGCCCTCCGGCAAGTAGAACTCAGTCTCACGACCCGCCGAGAAGACGGGCGCGACCAGGAGCGCATCACCCAGCATGTACTGCGTGCCCAGCCCGGCGACGCCGCGATCCGCGGGGAACTCGAGCGCCATCGCCCGCATGACGGGAACGCCGGTCGCGCTGGCAGCCTCGCCCGCCGCTCCGATGTAGGGCATGAGGCGCATCTTCAGCTGTGTGAACAGCCGTGTCACATCGACGGCCTCGTCATCGAACGCCCACGGCACTCGATAGGAGTTGGAGCCGTGCAGACGCGAGTGCGAGGAGAGCAGACCGAACGCGATCCACCTCTTGAACACTGCGGGGTCGGGCGTGCCCTCGAATCCTCCGATGTCGTGGCTCCAGAAAGCGAACCCGCTCATGCCGAGCGAGAGTCCGCCCCGCAGCGACTCCGCCATCGCGACGAACGTCGATTCGCAGTCGCCGCCCCAGTGCACCGGGAACTGCTGCCCGCCCGCCGTGGCCGAGCGGGCGAACAGCACGGCTTCGCCCGCGCCGCGCTCGGCCTCGAGAAGGTCGAACACCGCCTTGTTATAGAGGTGCGAGTAGTAGTTGTGCATCTTCTGGGGATCGCTGCCGTCGTGCCAGACGACGTCGGTCGGGATCCGCTCGCCGAAGTCGGTCTTGAAGCAGTCGACGCCGTCGCCCAGGAGCGCGCGCAGCTTTCCCTGGAACCAGTCCACGGCCGCGGGGTTGGTGACGTCGACGAGGGCCATGCCCGCCTGCCACATGTCCCACTGCCATACGCTGCCGTCGGCGCGCTTCACGAGGAATCCTCGCTCGCGGGCTTCGTCGAACAGGTGACTGCGCTGTGCGATGTAAGGGTTGATCCACACGCAGATCCGCAGACCCTTCTCCTTCAGCCTGCGGAGCATCCCCGCCGGATCGGGGAACATGTCCGGGTCCCACAGGAAGTTGCTCCAGTGGAACTGCCGCATCCAGAAGCAGTCGAAGTGGAACACCGACAGGGGCAGGCCCCGCTCTGCCATCCCGTCGACGAACGAGGTGACCGTCCCCTCGCTGTAGCTCGTGGTGAAGGATGTGGACAGCCACAGACCGTAGCTCCACGCCGGCACCCGCGCCGGACGACCGGTCAGAGCCGTGTACCGCTCGAGGATCTCCTTGGGCGTGGACCCGTAGATCACGTAGTACTGCAGCTCCTCACCGGCGACCGAGAACTGCGAGCGCGAGGCGACCTCCGTCCCTATCTCGAACGACACGTGCTCGGGGTGTGCCACGAACAGTCCGTAGCCGGCGTCGGAGAGGTAGAACGGAACGTTCTTGTACGCCTGCTCGGATGCCGTGCCGCCATCCTCGTTCCAGATGTCCACCGTCTGGCCGTTCTTCGCGAAGGCACCGAAGCGCTCACCCAGTCCGTAGATCGTCTCGGCCACGCCCATCGTCAGCTGTTCGCGGACGAAGGAACCGTCAGGGGTGGTCAGCAAGCCGACGCTCTGCGAGATCGACGAGGTGAGAACGCGACCGTCCGGCGCGACGAAATCGACGTTCCACGGACCGTCCGTGGCGACCCGCGCTGTCAGGCGGCCGGCGCGCAGCGTCGCCGGCGCGTCCCCGAGTGGCTCCGGCACGCTCAGCACCACCTCGGGATCGCTCGTCGCCACCGCGAAACGCGGCCCGCGCTCAATGCCGCCAAGGTGGTGCGAGATGCGCACACCGATGACGTCCGGGAGGGGTGCGCTCAGACGCACCGTGACCAGCGCGCGGTTGAGGGTGTCCCCGCGCGAAGCGATCGGGCCGGTCGGCGCGTAGACCACCAGGTCGTCGCCGTCGACGACGATCTCGTCGATATCGCGCGGACGGAGCATGTCGACACCGGGTCGCAACTGCCAGTATCCGTGGGTGAACTTCATCGTTTCTCCATGTCGTGCCGGTGCTCGAACGTCGCAACCCTCGAACCACCGACGATACGTCGCGGGATCGGCGCAGGGCATTGATGCGGCTCGGAAGCCGCCGACGGACCACCGTGCGTCGAAGCGTTTCGATTCAGCATATCGAATACTCGCCGAAGCTGCAGACAGGGCGACTTCGGATAGCGTGTGATGCGGACGGCGGCGATCGGCCGACGCGGAAGGGGACCGTCGTGGCGACGATCGAGGACGTGGCTCGGCGCGCGGGCGTGTCGCTATCGACGGTCAGCTACTCGCTGTCCGGCAAACGGCCTATCTCCGCCGAGACTCGACGCCGGATCGAGAAAGCGATCGAGGAGCTCGGATACCGTCCCCACGCCGGCGCCCGCGCACTCGCCTCCGCGCGCACCGACGTCATCGGCCTCCTCGCCCCGCTCCGCACCGGTGTCGACCTCCACGTCATCATGCAGTTCGTGGGCGGCGTCGTCACCGGAGCGAGCAGCGCCGGCTACGACGTCCTGCTGCTGACGCAGGACGAGGGGTCCGTTGCACGCGTGACGGGATCCTCGATGGTCGACGCGCTGATCGTGATGGACATCGAGGATGAGGACGAGCGGCTGCCCGCGCTGCGCACCCTGGCCCAGCCCTCCGTCCTGATCGGGCTCCCCCGCGATGTGCACGGACTCTCATGCGTCGACCTCGATTTCACGCAGGCCGGCGAACTCGCCGCACGGCGGCTGCTGACTGCCGGGCATCGCTCGATCGCGCTGATCGGAAGCCCCGTGGAGGTCGTCGAAAGGCACACCTCGTACGCCGACCGTATGATGCGCGGGTTCACGGACGCGTCGACCGAGGCAGGCGCTGCGTTCGCGGTGCTGCCGACGGACGCCTCCGCGGCCGGCGCTGTCGCCTCCGTGGACACCCTCGTGTCGACGATGCCCGATGTCACCGGCATCGTCGTGCACAACGAATCGGCTCTTCCCCACGTCATCTCGCGTCTGCGCGAGCACGGACGACGCGTGCCCGAAGACATGTCGGTCGTCGCGGTCTGCCCCGAGAGCGTGGCGGTCTCGCTGCCGACTCCGGTGACGAGCATCGACATCCCCGCGGAGTTCATCGGACGAACGGCCGTGGAGATGCTGATCGGGCTGATGCGCGACTCCCCGCGCGGGGAGGCCCGACTCGTCAGCCCCCGGATCGTGGAACGAGGAAGCGTCGCCGACGCACCCGCATCCGCATCCGCCCGGTGATCCGCGGGCGGATGCGGGTGCGCTCAGCCCTTGACCGCGCCGAAGATGACGCCCTTCGTGAAGTGACGCTGCACGAAGGGGTAGACCAGAAGGATCGGGATCAGCGCCAGCACCATGATCGCCATCTTCACCGGGAGCCCGGTGACCGCGCCCACGGCCACATCGACCTGGCCGGCACCCGATCCCGGGAGCGTCACGCCCTGCAGGACGAACGAGCGCAGCACGAGCTGCAGCGGCCAGAGAGTGTTGTCGTTGATGTAGAGCATCGCGTTGAAGAACGAGTTGAAGTAGCCGACCCCGTAGAACAGGGCGACCACAGCGGTCACCGCGGTCGACATGGGCATGACGATCTTCCACAGGATGCGCCAATCCCCTGCGCCGTCGATGCGCGCGGCCTCGATGATCGACGAGTCGATTCCCATGAAGAACGACCGCAGGATCAGCACATTGAACGCCGAGACGGCACTGGGCAGGATCAGCGCCCACAGGTTGTCGATCAGGCCGAGGTTGCTCACCAGAAGGTAGGTCGGGATCATGCCCGCCCCGAAGAACATCGTGATGAGGAAGACGAACAGGATCGGTCGATGCAGCAAGGATGAGGGCCGCGACAGGCCGTAGGCCGCAAGGACCGACACGGCCGTGGACAGTGCGGTCCCGACGCCGGTGACGACGATGCTGACCATCGCGGCGCGCGTGACGATGCCACCCGAGAGGATCTGCTGGTAGGCCGCGAAGGTGAGTTCGCCCGGCACGAGCACCATGCCTCCCGCACGGTTCACCTCGGCCGTCGTGGACAACGACGTCAGCACCACCGTGTAGAGCGGGAGCAGGACCGTGAGCACCACGATCGTCAGGATGAGCGCTTTGAGCGCCTGGCCCACAGCGGAAGGGCGTCCTTCCCACGCGTTGCGGTTCTTATTCGCGCGGGGACGGCGAGGCCGCGGCCGCGCATCTTGTTCGGGCTCCGGCACGGGAACCGCGTCGGGGTACCCGAGGGGTCCCTGGCCTACGTCTGTCTGAATACTCATGACTTGCGATACACCCCGTCTTCACCGAACACATGCGCGAGCTTGTTGGCACCGAGCACCAGAACCAGCGACACGACACCCTTCATCAGGCCCGCTGCAGCGGCGAACGCCCAGTCGCCGTTGATCACGCCCTGGTAGTAGACGTAGGTGTCGATCACCTCGGCCACCCCGGGGCCCACGGCTCCGCGTTGCAGGATCATCTGCTCGAACCCGACAGTCAGCGCGTCTCCCAGGCGAAGGATCAGCAGCAGGATGATCGTCGGGCGAATGGCGGGCAGCGTGATGTGCCACATCCGACGCCACCGTCCGGCGCCATCCATCGCCGCGGCCTCGTAGTGGGCAGGGTCCACGGTCGCCAGCGCGGCGAGGAAGATGATGATCCCCCACCCGGCGTCCTTCCAGATCGCCTGCGACGTGACCAAGAGCAGGAACGTGTCGGGGTTCGTCATCAGGTCGAACCCCGTGTACCCCGCGTCGGCCAACAGCCTGTTGACGAGACCGGCGCCGCCGAAGATCTGCTGGAAGATCGTGACGACCAACACCCAGGAGAAAAAGTGCGGGAGGTAGATGATCGCCTGGATGCTGGTGCGGATCGCCGGCGTGATCACGCTGTTGAGCAGAAGCGCCAACATGATGGGGATCGGGAAGTAGAACACGAGCTGGAACGTCGTGATCAACAGCGTGTTGCCGACCGCATGGAGGAACTGCGAGTTGTTGAGGACGCGGATGAAGTTGTCCCACCCGACGAACGGACTGTCGAGAATCCCCACGTACGGCGAGTAGTCCTGCCAGGCGATGACGTTGCCGAGCATCGGAACGTAGGCGAACAGGCCCAGCAGCAGGACTGCCGGAAGGGTCATCAGGAGCAGGCTGCGATCGCGGCGCAGCCTCTTGCGCCACGTATCACGACGAATCGGCTCGCCGTCCAGCATCGGGGGCGCACCCGCTCGGCGACCACGGGCCTTCCGGCCGGCCGGCGCTGACGCCGGCCGGCCGGAAGGCCGTGTCGTATCGGTACTGCTCACGAGCCGGACTCTTCAGCCGACTGCTGTGCGTCGTAGATCTCGGTGTAGAAGGCGCGAAGATCGTCACCACCCGAGCTGCGCCATGTCTCGATAGCAGCGTCAAGATCGTCCAGCGACGCACGGCCACGCGCGATGTCCTTCTGCAGATCATCGAATGGCTGCCCCAGCGAGGCGAACCGGTTCGGCACGGCGATGTTCATCCCGTAGAACAGCGGCTCGGCAAGATACTGCGCATTCTCCGCAGACCAGGTGCTGCGTCGCTCGACGTAGTCCGGCAGATCAGCGCGCGCCGTCACCGCGGGAGGACTCGTCAGGAAGGCGAACGTGGGCTGCACTTCACGCTGCGCCTCGGGCGTCGCCACGGGCACCCCGTTCGCGTCCAGCATGAAGTGCACACCCTCGACCCCGTACGTGATCAGCTGGTTCTCCTCGGTGCCGAAGGGAGCGGCGAGGAAGTTGGCGGCCTCGAGGAGCTCAGCGATGCGAGCGTCATCGTCGGTCTGCTTGAGGAACGAGCACATGGCCGCACCCTCGGGCTTGTAGATGACCGGGTCGACGCCTTCCGGGCTCAGGAGGGGGAGCACGTTGATGTCGAACTCCGGGTCGTTGCTCCGGTTACGAGCGAGCGCCTCGCCCCAGTAGGTCAGACCCGTGGAGTTGAGCACCACCTGACCGCTCTCGAAGCGCGTTCCGGAGTCGCTCTGATTGTCGGCCACCGCATCCGGATGAACCGCGCCGGAGGCGTAGAGCTTCGCCATCCACTCGACCGCCGCACGGTACTCGGGCGTCTCGACACGGTTGACGAGCTCGCCGTCCTCGTCGAGCTTCCAGCCGTTCTCCGGGAGGACGCCGAACATCGCGGTCGCCGTAGACCAGAGGTCGTTCGTCCCCCACGTGCCGTCGCCCGTGTGAGCGACGGCGAAATCGATCAGCTCGTCGGGGTTCGTCGGAAGAGCGTCGTCGCCGACGAGGTCGGCCCGATAGAGCGCGTAGTCCGTGATGCCGATCTCGCGCGGCTGCGGCAGACCGTAGATCTTGCCGTTCCACGAGCAGGCCTGCCACGCCTCGGTCGGGATGTTCGCGAGATAGGGGTAGTCCTTGATCGCGTCGCCCGCGAGGTAGGGCGTGAGATCCGCGAAGATCGACCCGACGGCCTCGTGGAAGCGCGGCGGGACGTTCCATTCCGGGATCGTCGTCCAGTCGGCGACATCTCGCGGAGAGGCCAGGACCGCCGCCAGCTTGTCGCCGTAGGTGTTGCCGTCTGAGATCTGGAACCTGATGTCCGTCCCGATCGCCTCGTTGACGGCGTCGAAGTATGCGTTGCCCTCGGTCGGGGGGATCGTTCCCCAGAGCGGCGTCATCGCCGTGTAGCTCCCCCCACTCCCCGGAGCGGCGTCGAAGGCGTCCGCGAGCGGGTTCGGCATGGACGTGAACCCCGCCGCTGAGCCGTCGACGCCAGGGAAGTCCGGCTGGACGAGTTCGACGGGGACGTACGTCGGCGTGTTCTCGGGCGAGAGGCCGTAGACGCCGTCTTCCACCGGAGCGCCTGCACCGCCCCCCGCGCAAGCCGCGAGCATCGCTGCACTCCCGGCCACTGCGGTGATCGCCAGGATTCGGCGTCGCCCTACGGAGGGTCGGCGTACCCGATCGGTCGTCTTCATCGGCGTAACTCCCTGTCTCAACGGAAGGCGTCGATGCTCTTCCTTTGGGTGCGCTATCTGATCGTCGAAGCGCTTCGCCTAGCGTAAGACCACCCCCTCCGATGCGCAAATCTTTCGCACCGGCTCGCGCCGTTGGGCGCGCGACGGACTCCGCGTCGCCGGGCAGCGACTCCGCCCTCAGTCCTCGAGCTCCGCGGCCCATGGGAGGTCGGCACCGGCGCGCGACACCGTGATCGCCGCGGCACGAACGGCCCGCCCACCCATCGCCGCGATCTCCGCTTCCGTGCGCGGCATCCCGTCGCGGGCCAGCGAGACCAGCAGCGACGCCATGAAGGTATCGCCCGCTCCGATCGTGTCGACCGCGCTCACGCGCACGGCCGGAACGTGCACCCGGATGTCGCCGCCACCGAGGAGGGCGCCGTCGCTCCCCAGGGTGACGACCACGAGAGACGGCCCCCACGCGAGCACCGCATCGACGGCTTGCTCAGGGGTGCGATCCGGAAGGAGCCAGGCAGCATCCTCGTCGCTCATCTTCACGACGTGAGCGAGGCGGCACGTCTCTTCGAAGAGCGCGAGAGCCCGCACGTGGTCCCCGACGAGAGCAGGACGGATGTTCGGATCGAAGGTGACCAACCCCGCATCGGCCGACCGGAGGATCGCTCGGACGCTGTCGTCGCCGGGAGCCAGGAACGCCGCGATGGAACCGGTGTGCAGGATGCGGGAGCGCAGGCCCTCCGGCTCGGGGAAGGAGTCCCACACGATGTCGAAGTCGTAGGAGGCCGAGCCGTCGGGACCCAGATGCGCGACCGCGGTCGAGGTGCGGGCGAGCGACACGGACTCATCTCTCACGGTGACCCCGGATCGCCGCAGATGCTCCTGGATCATGGCGGCACGGTCGTCCGCGCCGATCTGCGTCAGCAGGGCGACGTCGATGCCACGCCGGCCGAGCCCCAGCGCGACGTTCGCCGGACTTCCGCCGACGTGCTCGACGGCGCCATCCGGAGTGCGGACGATGTCGATCAGCGCCTCACCGATCACGAGAACATCGACGGTGGTCATGATCGCTCCGCCCTGTGCGCCCCGGCCGCGTCGTCGGGGACGCCCGGGGTGAACCTGAGGGCATTCCGACGCGCGTCCGCCACCACCTGAGCCGCGGTGCCCGAGTCGAGGACCGTGTTGCTCGCCGACGTCGGCGCGACGAGGACCGTCGTCACGTCGAGCTCGTCGACGTCGTCGGTCGCGAGGAGCGCGTCCACCTGCGCCTCGAAGGCGGATCCGCCGGTCCGGGCGGCCGTGTTCACGGCGACCATGTGATTGGCGGCGACGTAGTTGCCCGTTCCCCCCTGCAACCGGATGACGATGGGTGTCGCCGCCGCCGGCCGGATGCTCGCCGCATCGATCGCTGCGGAGAAGTGATTGCCGATGATCGAGTTGTTGCTGCCGTCCACGCGCACGAGCCCGAACTCGTCGTCCAGGCCGTTGTCGATGCCGAGGAACGGCGTCCACGGTTCGTGATCCCGCAGCAGATGGTTCGACCCGATGAGGTTCTCGCTGCTGTCCCCCGCGACCACGAGCATCCCCGGGTAGAACGAGTGGAGGCGATTGCCGGTGATGCTCGAACGCGTGACGCCCTCGAGGTGCACACTGCTCGCGCCGCGCGGGAAGACGTTGTTGGTCGAGATCAGAAGCCCCCCATGGTTCTCGGCGTAGATCGAGTACCCCCGAGGACCCGCACCGATGAGGTTGTCGGTGATCTTCGACGCCTGACCCCAGCCGCGCAGTTCGATGCAGCTCCCGCTCTCGGCGATGAAGTTGTCGTGGATCGAGAGCGCATCGGCATTGTGCACGGTGAGCGCATGCTCCAGGTAGATGAAGCCCATCCCCGTGAAGCGCAGGGAGTCGTTGGCGGTCGCGACATAGACGCCGGTCTTGCCGTTGCGGTAGGTGTTCTCGGGATGCTGCGACGAACCGTCCGAGACGAAGTGGAGTCCGTCGATGCAGAAGTTCGAGAACTCGATCGAGCTGATCCGCGGACTTCCTTCGCGGGCGATGTAGAAGGCGGCACCCTCGGCATCGGAGGCTCGCTCGGCATCGGGGATGTCGACGAGGATCCGGCTGCCGCCCGGCCACAGTTCATGCAGGTCGGCCCACTCCCCCTCGGGCACATTGAACCGGATGCTGGATGACGTGAACCCGTGGCCGCCGCCCTCGATGCGCAGGAAGCTGATGTCGATGACCACCTGGGTGCGCAGGCGGTAGTCGCCGGGAGGGATCCGGATCACCGCACCGGGGCGGCCACCGTCACCCCCGTGTGGAGCGGACTGCCGTTCCTTGACGTCGGCGATGATGCTGTTCAGCACCTCCCCGATGTCATCGACCGGATCGCCGACCGGCCACGTGGTCACGTCGTACTGGTTCGCGTTGGGCATCGGAGATCTCACTTCTCGGGTCACGGGAATGCGCATCGGTCGTCATCGAACGTCGAAGGCCGCCGGCGACGCCACCGAGTCGCGTCGGACCAGCGGCGCGGGCAGAACCGCGCCCGCGTCCGCCTCCCCGGACGCGCCCTCCGCGTCGGTCCAGCCGCGTTCGAGCAGATCCGCGAGCGTGTTGAGCGCCCATTCGCCCATCTCGTAGTGGGGCAGAGCCACGGTCGTCAGGGCCGGATACAGGCCCTCGGCGAGGATCTCCTGATTGTCGAATCCCACCACCGACAGGTCGCGGGGGATGCGGAGGCCGAGTTCGGATGCGGCACGGTACGCACCCATGGCCATCCGATCGTTGTAGCAGAACAGACCCGTGGGCCTGTCGGGGCGGGACAGGATCTCTCGAGCCGCTTCGTAGCCGCCCACGGTCTCCGACGGACGCGCCACGACGAGCGAAGGGTCGTACGCGATGCCCGCATCGGCGAGCGCGCCGCGGTAGCCGGCCAGCCGCCCCCGGGTCGCGGGTACCTCGTCGAGGTTCGTGATGAAGCCGATCCGGCGGTGTCCGTGGGCGAGGAGTTCGCCGACCGCCGCTCGCGCGCCCCCCTCCTCGTCGGGAACGACCGACGGCAGATGCGCGTCCGAGGTCGACGCGTCGATCAACACCGTGGGCACACCGATGAGCGCGGTGGGCAGGTCGATCTCACGGTGGAACATCGTCGCGTAGAGCACTCCGTCCACCTGCTGACGCAGCATGGCCTCCGTGTCGCGGGCCACATCGGCGGGAGCCCGCGTGGTGTTGATCAGTACCAGGGTCAGACCCCGTGCGCGTGCGGCTTCCTGCGCACCGAGGATGATTCGACCGGCGTGCGGCGTCGTCGCGATCTCCTCGCTGATCAAGCCGATCATGTCCGACTGCTGGCGGCGCAGGCTGCGCGCGATGCGGTTCGCTCCGTAGCCCAGGCGCCGGGCGGTGTCTTTCACGCGAAGACGGGTCTCGTCACTCGCCCGAGCGGACTCGACGTCGTTGAGGATGTGCGAAACGGTCGTCACCGACACCCCGGCTTCTCGCGCGACATCGCGGATACCTACTGCCTTACGTGGCATCGTCTGGCCCCATCTCCGGTCGGTCCCCTGACAGCAGTCTCATCCCTTGACGGCGCCGAGGGTGAGTCCGGCGACGATGTGGCGCTGCAACACGAGCGCCAAGAGGATCACGGGTAGAGAGTACAAAACGGCGAGCGCTGTCATGGCACCCCAGTCCAGCCCGAACTGCGTCTGGAAGTTCGCGATCACGATCGGGGTGGTCTGTGCGCGGGTGGCCGTGAGCAGCAGCGCGAACAGGAACTCGTTCCACGATGCGAGGAAGGCGAAGATCGCCGTCACCGCGATCCCGCCCGCGGTGACGGGGATGACGATGCGCCACAACGCGCCGAGCCGGCTTGCTCCATCGATCTTCGCGGCCTCTTCGAGCTCACCCGGCACAGCCTCGAAGAAACTGGACATCAGCCAGATCGACAGCGGCAGCGAGATCGTAGTGTGCGCGATCGCCAGGGCGAACGATGTGTCCGCGATACCCAGGTTACGGAAGATCGCGATCATCGGGACGCCGATGACGATGGGCGGCACCATGCGCATCACCAGCGCGCCGACGATGAAATACCGTCCGAACCGTGTGCGGAAGCGAGTGACGGCGTATGCCGCGGGGACGGCCAGCACCATCGAGATCGCGGTGCTGAGCACGGCGGTGACCACGCTGTTGATGAACGACGCGACCACCCCGTCGCGTCCGATCGCGGCGGCGTAGTTCTCGATCGTCCACTGCGAGGGCAGCACCGTCGGCGGTACCGCGATGGTCTCGAGAGGTGTCTTGAAAGAGGTGAAGAGCATGTAGGCGAACGGGAAGGCGTAGAGCACGACCAGCAGCACCAGGGCGATCCAGAGGATGGCGCGCGAACTGACGCGCGTGGTCTCGAGGCCGTTCATCAGTTGTTCTCGCTTCCGGGACGCCAGATCAGGAGGATCGCGACAACCGAGACGGCCAGCATCGCGATCAGGTACATCGTGCCCATGGCGCTCGCGAGGCCCGGCTCGCCGAAGCGGACCATCGTGCGGTAGATGAGCAGTGACATCGTCTCCGTACTCTGCTGGGGACCGCCGTTGGTCTGGATGAGGATCACATCGAACGCTCGCGCGGCGTCGATCCCGCGGATGATGAGCGCGACGGCGATGACGGGGCGCAGGAGCGGGAGGATGATGCGGAACAGGATCGTCGGATACCGCGCGCCGTCGATCCGAGCCGCCTCGATGACGTCGCCGGGGATGTTCTGCAGCCCGGCGAACAGCACCAGCGAGATGAACGAGGTCGTCAGCCAGATATCGGGGATGGCGACGGAGAACAGAGCGATGTTCGGATCGCTGAGCCATTGGATCTGGCCCGGGTCCTGCAGGATGCCGACCGTGGTCAGCAGCTGGTTCACGATCCCGAAGTTGTCGATGAGCAGGAAGCGCCACAGCAGGCCGGCGACGATCGGAGCGATCATCAGCGGGTACAGGAAGATCGTGCGAAAGACCCGCGACCTGTCGCCCAGTGCGGTGAAGATGAGGGCGACGATGAGGCCGAGCGCGAACTCGAAGAAGACGACGATGACCGTGTAGATCACCGTGCGGACCGCGGCCCCGGAGAAGTCCGTCGAGGTGAGCGCCGCGATGTAGTTGTCGAGACCCACGAAGGTTCGCGGACCGCCGGCGAACTTGCTGATCTCGAAGAAGGAATCCGCCACGAACTGCACGAGCGGCCATCCCACGAACACGGCGAGGAACAGGGTGGCCGGCACCATCAGGAGCGTTGCGAACCGGCGATCGGTGATGCGCAAGGGAGTGTCTTTCGAGTAGGGGGGTGCGGGAACCGGACGACCGGCCCCGCACCCCGGGTCGCTACTGTCCGAGGATTTCCTCGGTCTGGATCTTCGCGTCGTCGAGGAGCGCCTGATTGTCGGCGCCGGGCACGACGGCCTTCTGGATCAGGGGAATCAGGACGGAGTCGACGATCTGCTGCCACTGCTCGGTCGCAGGACGCGGGATGGTGCCCGGAGCGTTCAACGTGGCCAGGAGCGGGCCGTAGTTCTCGTACCCGGGCTCGTTCTCGTACTTCTCGATCACCGAGATGCGCGATGCGAGGCCGAGCGCCGTGTCGACGCTGAGCTCGTTGTGGTCGTACGCGTACTGGACGAACTCGAGGGCCTTCTCACTCTTCGGCGTCGCGGCAGGCACAGAGAGGTACCACGCCCCGGGTACGCCGGCCACTCCGCCCGGGCCGCCGATCATCGGCGCGACGCCGATGTCGCCGGCGACCGGAGAGTCGGCCGGGACCTGCCGGTAGGCGTGGGCCCAGAACCGCATCATCGCCAACTGCCCCTGGTTGAAGAGGTTCTGCGCGCCGGCCCAGTCGAGCTGCGCAGCGCCTGACGGCGCATACGGCAAGAGGCTGGTGTAGAAGTCCAGCGCCTCGAGGCTCGCGTCGTCTCCGAGACTGACCGATCCGTCGGCACCGACCACCATGTCCTTCGCGCCGGCCTGCGAGAGCGTCGCCAGGTACTCGGTCTCGACGGCGCCCTTCACGTCCGTGCCGTAGAGATCGACCTGACCGTCTCCGTCGGTGTCCTGCGTGAAGAACTGAGCCACATCCGCGTACTGCTCCCACGTGGTGGGCGGCGCGAGGTCGTAGCCGTACTGAGCACGGAAGTCGGCTTGCTGCGTCGGGTCGGAGAACAGATCGGCCCGGTAGTAGAGGATTTCGGAGTTGGTCCACGCGGGCATGCCGACGAAGTGATCGCCCACCTGGGCCTCCGTCACGAGGGCCGGGAAGAGATCATCGGTCACCTCGCTCGTGAAGAGATCGTCGAGCGGCGTGAGCGCCTCGGCGAACGTCGGCAGCCAGATGGCATCGAGCGCCGCCACATCGAACGAGAGCGCACCCGATCCGAACTCGCTGTTCAACCGGTTGTAGAGCCCGTCGTAGGGCAGTTCGACGAACGTCACCTCGGTGCCGGTGTCCTTCGTGAACTGGTCGGCGATGGGTTGAAGCTCGCCGTGCCCGCCCGCCTCCACGAGCACCGTCAACGAGTCCTCACCCGACGACGTCGCTCCCCCTCCGGCGCCACACCCGGTGAGCACCAACGACGAGAACGCGGTGACAACGACGGTGCCGACGACGGCCCGTCGAGCGCGGCCCTGATTTCTGCGAAGCATCATTACTCCGACTCCCATTCTTTCTGCTGCGTTGCCTGATCGAGAGTGTCACTGCGCCGAGAATGTGTCAGCGACGGGATTGACAATACGTTTTGCCAAAACGTCTTGTCAAGTCGATAATGAGACGGATATCGACCGCCACCGCCGACGGTCACACGA
Source organism: Microbacterium sp. NPDC089189 (assembly GCF_040685095.1). Classification (NCBI taxonomy): domain Bacteria; kingdom Bacillati; phylum Actinomycetota; class Actinomycetes; order Micrococcales; family Microbacteriaceae; genus Microbacterium; species Microbacterium sp. NPDC089189. Next base: position 32,030 of record NZ_JBFBHG010000019.1, on the reverse strand, counting down.
AGGAGAACACGTCACCCATGGACGCACACGGTGCTCGACCGCTCATACACTTCACTCCGGCACGGGGATGGATGAACGACCCGTTGGCCCTCACCTGGCACAACGACCGCTACCACCTGTTCTTCCAGTACGTCCCCGACCGCACGAGCTGGGCACCGGAGTGTCGCTGGGGGCACGCGACGTCCGTCGACCTTCTGCACTGGACCGAGCACGCTGTCGCACTCGAGCCCGGCGACGGGGACGACGGCATCTGGTCGGGGTCGCTGGCATTGGACGACGACGGACACCCCACGATCTTCTACACGTCGGTCGCGCTTCCCGACTTCGGGGTGGGCCGCATCCGCACCGCCACACCGATCGACGACGACTGGATGCAGTGGCGCAAGGGCGACGTCGTCGTCGAGGCACCGGAAGACGATCTGGTCGCCTTCCGGGATCCGTTCGTGATGCGCGACGGTGACGGCTGGCGGATGCTCGTCGGCACCGCGCTCGCGGGCGGCGATGCGGCGGCCGCATCCTTCGCCTCGAAGGATCTGAAGGAATGGACCTACGAGGGGCTCGCGGCGCGTCGGAGCACCCGCGAGATCGCACCGGTGTGGACGGGGGCGCTGTGGGAATGCCCTCAGGTGTTCCGGCTGGACGGAAGGGATGTCCTGGTGACATCCGTCTGGGAGGACGACCGGCTGCACGATGTCGTCTACGGCGTCGGCGAGTTCGCCGACGGCACCTTCCACGCCGACCACTGGGGCCAGCTCACCTACGGAGAGGGGTTCTACGCGCCCTCCTTCTTCCGCGATGCGGAGGGCCGAGCATGCCTCATCTTCTGGGTCCGCGGGGCGTCGGATGCGGACGCAGGATGGGCGAGCGCGCTCAGCGTTCCCCACGTCCTCACACTCGAGGGGGACCGCCTGTTGTCGCGCCCGCATCCTGTCGTGGGAGAACCGGCCGCGCTCACGACCGCGACGATCGCGCGAAGCGGCGACTACGAGTGGACGGCCGACATCGGTGCGGCGCTGCACGTCGGGCAGGCGGAGGCACCGTCGGCCACGCTGACCCGCACGGGGAGCGGGCTGGATGTCGTGACCGGAGGGAAGACGTTCTCGATCCCGCTGACCTCATCGGCCGTGCGCGTTCTGCTCGACGAGCAGGCTCTCGAGATCTTCACCGACGCCGGGGCGGCCTCGGTGGGCGCCCCGGCGTCCTTCACTCCGCAGATCGCATAGGACCGCCGGCGTGCGCCGCCCGCTACCGCGCGAGCGGCGCACGCGGGCTCGCCTCAGGGCGTCGCGCGGAAGCCGTAGCTCGTCGACAGTGCGTGAAACTGCGCCTCGGTCCCGGAGTCGTAGACGTGCGAGTTCGTGGTTCCCGCCTCCAAGACCACGGTGCGCACATCGAGGTTGGAGATGACGTGGTTGGCGCCGATCACGTTCTGATCGCCCTGCACGACCCTGAAGATCGCAGGAATCCCGCCGGCGGGGGCGACCTGCTCGGGCGGAATGATCAAGGTCACGTGGTTGGCGGTGACGGTGTTGCCGTCGCCGTTGATCTGCACCACGCCGACGTCGTCCGTCAGACCATTGCCCACTCCGATGAACGGCCCGTAGGACTCGACCTGCCGCTCGAACATGTTCGAGCTGATCAAGTTCTCTTTGCAGCTTCCCTCCAACGTGATGCTGCCCGGGTAGAACGAGTGCAGACGATTGGCCGAGATGTTCGTCCGGAAGCAGTTCTTCAGATGTATCGAGTCGATGCCTCGCGGGAAGACGTTGTTGCCCGTGATGAGCAGTCCATTGCTGTTCTCGGCGAAGATGGAGAACCCGACCGGACCCGCCCCGATGTGATTGCCCCGGATCGTCGTGGCCTGCGAACCGCCGAGCAGTTCAATGCCGTTGCCGCATTCGGCGATGAAGTTGCCTGACACATCCAGCGCGTCCGCACCCTGGACGACCAGTCCGCGCTCCAGGTAGACCATGCCCACGCCACGCACGCGGACGGAGTCGTTGTCGGTCGCAAAGCGGATGCCGACCTTGCCGTTGCGATATGAGTTCTGGTTCACGCCGAAGCTGACGCCGTCGAGACAGACGTTCTCGAACGCGATCGCTCCGAGCCGCGGCTGGCCGCCCCGGGAGACGAGGAAGGCCTCGGACGCACCGTCCGTGTTCTCCACCTTGATGCGGCTCCCACCGGGATTCAGCTCGTGCCAGCCGGTCGTGTCGGAGTTGTAGCGGATCGAGAGCGAGGCGAACCCGTGGCCGGACCCCCTGATGGTCAGGTTGCTGATGTCGACGACCACCCGGGTCTTCAGCGAGTACGTTCCGGGCGGGATGTAGATGACGGCGCCCGGTTTGTCCTCCGGATTCGTCTGCCGCGTCTTCACGTCGGCGATGATGCTGTTGATGACCGCACCGATGTCATGGGTCGCATCGACCGGCGCGCGGCGGGACGTCCGCCAATCGGTGACGTCGTACACGTTCGACTGCATGGCTCTGCTCGTTCCTTCTCTGGAGATCGCGGTCACAACAGCCCCACCGGCACACGCCGCCGGCGGCGCGAACCGGCGTCAGCAGCTGTCGTGGAGTCGGAATCGTGCGCAGGGCCCGGACGCATCGAGCCCGCCCCGACCGCCAGAGCCGCGGCGAACGCGCCCTGGAGGAAGGCGCGACGGCTGACCTGCATCCGCGGGCTCATCCTTCGCCTCGGCGGCAGCGGGGCCTCTCGCTGCCAATACGATTTGTCACGTTCATGGTCAGTCACCATAGAAGAGCGCCCGCCCGCGCTGCAAGGTCCGGGCAGGTGGCAAAATTGCCAAAATCCACCGAAGAAGTCCGACGACCAGGGCGCCCTCCTCGCGCGACAGCGTCCGATCGAGCCCGACCGCGGGCGCGACGGTCAGAGTCCGGAGACCACCCGTCGCAGGAACTCGGGGGCGATCCGCAACATTGCGGGCATGACCTTGGTCTGCCCGGGGAACGCCATGTTCCGACGCCGCCGAAGAGCGTTCATCGTGACAGCCGCCACCTGGTCAGGGCTGAGCTTCTTTCCCGTAGCGGCGGCGTTCATCGGCGTGTCCGTCGACGGCGGGAGAACCTCGAGGACGTGGGTGCGACCCCGGCGAGCGAGTTGACGCCGCAGTCCGTCGGCGAAGCCGTGCAGACCGGCCTTCACAGCGCCATGCGTCGGCGCGCGAGTCGGCGAGACCAGCGCGAATCCCGACGTGACGAAGACGATCGCGTCCGGGGAGGGCCAACGCTCGAGCACCTCGCCCGTCAGGTGGATGGGGGCGGTGAGATTCAGCGCCACCTCGTCATCGAGCGTCGCGTTCGGGTTCGGCCCGGCCGCGAAGTCGCGCTCCTCAAAGGTGCCGGCGTTGTTGACCAGCACATCCAGACCGCCGAAGCGCTCGGCGACCGCACTCAACAGCGCCGCCCGATCCGCCGGGTCGGTGACATCGGCTCGGACGGCCAGTGCCTGCGGGTGCGCCTGGGCGAACCGGTCGAGCGCAGCCTGCGAGCGCCCGCATACGACGACGGACGCACCCGTCTCGAGGAAGGATTGCGCGATGCTCAGGCCAATGCCCGAGGTCCCGCCGGTGATGAGAACTGTCTGAGACACGTTGCCGCCTTTCAATAGCGTACCGATCGGTACGCTTCGCAAAACTACCACATCCGTACCGATTGGTACGTCAGCGGTAAGGTGGGGGCGTGACCACGACGACCCCACCGAGAACCGGCCGACCTCGTACGTTCGACATCGACGAGGCACTGGACCGAGCGGTCGTGGTTTTCTGGTCGAAGGGATTCGAGGGCGCCAGCCTTGACGATCTCACCGAGGCGATGGGGATCAGCCGCCCGAGCCTGTACCGAGCATTCGGGAGCAAGGAGGACCTCTTCTCCCGCGCGCTCGAGCGGTACACCGAGGGCCTGACCTCCTACTTCGTGCGAGCCCTCGCTGAGCCCACGAGCGAGGCGGTGGCTACGGCGGTGCTGCACGGAACGGCTGAGGCGGCGACGATGCCGGGATTCCCCACGGGCTGTCTGGGCGTCCAGGGTGCTCTCGCCACCGGAGATGAGAGTCGAGGCGTGCGCGACGCGCTCGTCGCGTGGCGCGAGGGCGGCATCGTCCACTTGACGCGTCGTTTTGAGCAGGCGATGGCGTCCGGCGATCTTCCGGCGTCCACCGACCCGCATTTCCTGGCGCTCTACCTCAGGACGATCGCCAATGGCATTGCGGTTCAGGCGACGAGCGGTAGTTCACGCGCCGATTTGCTACGCGTCGCCGACCTCGCGTTGGCCGGCTGGCCGCGTCAGGGCTGATTCCGACGGCGAGGCCCCATCTCTCCGGTCGTCGTCTTCATCGTGAGCGAGGTCGGAGCACCCCTCGCGCGTCCCGCGATGCGCGTCGCCGACGGCCCATCGTTCGAGATGGCGGAGTGGACCTGGAGCTTCGATGAGCAACTGTTCGACGATCACGCCGCGGCGCCGTGGCCGCTGCTCATAGAGAGCGGGCCGGGGACATCCGCTCACGCGGATCGCGTCACTCGGCGTACGGGGAGACGTAGACGAAGTCGGGGATCGCGCCTGGATTGAGGACGAGGACGTCGCCCGGCTGAAGAGCACCGTAGCCTTCCGGATTGCCGTGGAGCCGCGGGAGCTGACCGCCGTTCATGCAGAACCGGTCGCTGATCGCGTACAGAGCATCACCCGGAGCGACGGTGTAGGTGGCGATCCGGCCATCGTCCGCGTAGCCGACTTCTCCGTGCGCGAACTCCCGCTCGCCCATGTCGACGAGGTCCGGACCGAGCAGCTTCGCGATCCACGGGCCGTCGCCCTCTTTCGTGATGTTCACCAGGGAGGTCGTGGCGCAGTCACCGGGACCTCCGGCCGGGATCATGACGCCGTCGCCCACGTAGACGTGTCCTTCAGGAACCTCGATCGTCTCGCCGTTCGGCCCGGTGACGGTCTCCGGTGTCGACGACGGCGCGCCCGACCTCGACGACTCGGAAGATGTGTCGACGGATGCACCCGCACCGGCACAGCTGGACAACCCGACGGCGGCGACGATCACCGCGAGTATGACGGAGGCCGAGCGCTTCACGGTCCGATCTTCGCATCTGCGGCGAGGCCTACTCAAGCCGTGGCGAGATCGCAGCGGCTTCCCCGCAGATACGGAGCCGACCAGGAGTTCAGATGGCGGAGACGGAGGGAAGTGAACTTTGGCGAGAGGACGCGCGCAGCAATGGCGCGGCTAGTTCCGAAAGCCGAGAGTGCGGAACTCCGCGGGAATCCACGCCTGAGGCATTTCCTCAGAGAGCCCACATGACCACCGAATTTCACGGATTGGTGGTCAGAGAGTGTGGTCACGCTCACAAGCTGGCACCAACGAACGAGGCGCGCGGTAGGGCGGCGTGGCCCGGCGCCACATCGTCATGGTCGCGCGATGCGCGGAATCCGCCGCTTCGGAAATGCCGAGATCGCTCACACATCCCCCTTTGCGGGGTTGAGGCGTGCGCTGCACATTCCGCCCACCACATCGAAAGTCACCACGACCCGGAGTCCCTCGTTTTGATGTACGCCTCGTCACCCTACGTTCCTGAGCTTTGGATCAGCTCGGGCCAGCTCCACGGTGGGACAGGTCCAAACTCCACGAGCGCGCACGGCATCACACGATCGGGCTCGGCATCGCCCGGGATGTCGGCTTCCGCAGGCCGACCGTCTCGATCGCCGAAGGACACTCACCCATCGCTGACGTCTGGCTGTACGGGTTTGACCAGGCGCCGCCGCTCCTCCGCCTCGTCGGTCTGGGCGCCACCGACGCGACAGAACTGCCCTACCTATGGGGCAACCTGACCGCAGGGGCGAAGGACCCAACTTTCCGACTGGGCGTCCGCCGGACCGCGGAGTCCGTGTCCATGAGGATGCAACAACGCTGGGCCGCCTTCGTGCACGGAACTGCGCCGGATGCCGACGGAGAGACCCCGTGGATCCGATACGAGTACGTCTCACCCGAGTCCGGGCGCCAGACGCTCGTCATCGACCATCACGACACCCTGCTCTCCGACCTCGACGCACCGCTCCGTGCCGCCTGGGGCGATCAGGCACTGACGTTCCGGGGATGATCGTCAGGAAAAAGGCCGGTCTCGCATTCGGCTCTCTCAGCACATCCAGTGCATCTCGCCCGCCGCCGCATCGATGGCCGCGGGGTCTGGTGTGGCGAAGGCGGGGGTGAGGAGACGGGAAAAGGTGACTCGCTGTGGCAAGGCGGTGACCGCGATGGGGCTAAGCGGGTGCGTCACATTCGCGTGCGTGGCGAGCGGATGTTCGAACGCGCTGGCCCATCCGGCATGGCGGAGACTCGGCTACATCGATCCGATACAGCTCCGCGTCAACGCCGGCCGCATCGCTGACGGCGGACAGGAGCGAGGCGGTGAACCCTCTGCCGGTCAGCGGACATGCCCATCATGACAGCGCAACCATGCGCTGCATTACAGAGGGGAATCCTCATGGGCAGAGGGAAATTGCGCGCCCTCCTCGGCGCGCTCGCAACGCTGGTCGTCTCGACCGCGCCCGTCTCGGCCGCCGCCGCCGCGACAACGGACAGCACGGGGCACCACTGCGTGGTTCAGGTGCGTCCGATCGAGTCAGCCGCGCCGACCGCTGAGCCGGTCTGTTTCAACACGCCGGAAGAGGCAGCCGCGTATTTGAGTAGCATCGGGGTTGGTGGCCCGGCGACGCGAGGGGTCGCTGTGAGCACCATCGTTGGGACGGTCTATAAGGACTACAACGAAGGTGGCGACAGCTTGACACTCTGGGGATCGAGCGGCTGCGCCGGCGCGACGTTCGGATTCCCGTCGCTCGCATCGGGCTGGGACAACAGCATCAGCTCCGTGCGAGCTTCGAACGGGTGCTGGGTGACGCTGTACACGACCACGAGCTACGGCGGCAGCAGACTGAACTGCACCCCCTACTGCGCGTCGATCGGCACATGGAATGACAACGTGAAGTCGCTGGTGTTCCGCCCGGAGGGCACCTTCGGATGATCAGCTACTCCTCCAAGGAAGCCATGCCGAGCGACTGACACACAGAAGCGCTGCTACTCGGCACCACCGCTGCGGTCCCATCGCGCATGACGCACACCTGCAATGGGGGCACCATTCCTGGGCTTTGCGTCGGCGCGGTGGGATCGACGCTCGGATTGAGCGCCCCTTGTTTCCACATCTGCGCACAAAGCGCGAGCGCGTCGTCTACACGGCCCGGGCCGTTCCCATCAGCAATCGTTGCCGACGAGCCAGGGTAGGTGCCATCCGCGTCGCGAATGGTGGAGCTCAGGCAATGGACGATGGTCTTATCTGTCACCGGGGTGGCCCCGAAGAGGATCGCGGCGCCCGTCGTGAGCGCGACAGCACCGACAAGACCCGCGCTGCCCCACACCGCGATCCGTCGCCGCAGACGCTTGCGTCGGATCGCGGGGTCGTCTCGAATGCGCTGTGCGAGCAGCTCACGGATGGCTCGGGTTCTCGTCTCGGACATCCTCGGTTCTTGCCGTGTCATGTCAAGCTCCCCTCCTCCGGGTTGTTCGGGGCGAGTGACTGCATGGATATGTCCGCAGCCTCCAATTTGGTTCGCAGCTGTGCGCGCGCACGATGAAGGCGTGACTTCACGGTCCCGAGTGGGAGGTCGAGGGCGGCGGCAGCGTCCGCCAGCGGCAACTCCTCGACAAGACATAGCTCCACCACCGCTCGATCGCGTGGTGCGAGAGACATGATGGCCGCAGCGACCGTGCGACGCCTGTCGTGACCGTCGATCCGTTCGTCGACGTCGACGAACGGGTTCTCGTGCTGGTCCGGTGATGGCAGCTGAGCGACCATACGGGCATAACGACGTTGTGAACGCGACAGGTTGGACGTCACGTGGGTGGTCACGGCGAGGAGCCACGGCAAGAGCGAGCCGTCGACGATGCGCACTCGTTTCCTCAGCCGCCACGCTTCGAGAAACACGATCGCCACAGCATCCTCGGCCTGGGTCACATCCAGCACCCGTCGGTAGGCCGCGCGAAAGACGCGGGTTCGGTATCGGTCGAAGATCACGACGAACGCGCGCTCCGTCCCGGATACCGCCTCAAGCCAAAGCGTCGCGTCGGATTCGTCCTCGCGCACTGTAGCCCTCCCCCCGCCTCTTCAAGTTTAGAGACGGAGTCGCTTTCATCGGATCGTCGCATGAACCTTTCCAGCGGGTGCGGACATGACAGTGACGAGCCTGCGAACCAGCCGATGCGATGAAGGACATCGGGCAGACCCCCACCACAACCAGAAAAAGCAACACGAGAGCAGTCGAAGGAGATCTAATGACCAGCAGATTCACGCGTCGCGCCCTGGGCATCACGGGCGCGACGGTTTTGACGCTTATGGTGGCACTCACACCGCAAGCAGCGTTCGCAGACACGCCCGATCCCGAGGCGCCGACGACATTCAGCGAGAGTGCGCCCATGACCATCGTCGGCTACGACGAGGCGGTCGCCAAGGCCAACGGCTTCCAGGTCATCACCAATCCGGATGGTTCGCAATCTTCGATCGCGGTCACCGACGAAGCGACGGCACAGCTGCAACAGGCTGCGGTGCTGCGAGCTCAAGCCCAACTCGCAGCCCCCGCGGCCGATCCCGTCCCGGGCAACTGCGGTTCGTCCTGGGCTTCCGGCTCAAAGATCGCCAACGACACGGTCGCGTTCAGCACGGGCTTCCTCGTCTTCCTCGCCGCCTACGAGCACGACTGGAGAGTCAACGCAACCGGATTCGTTACCGGGAACCACTGGAACACCGGCGGCGCCGGTCCGGCGAGCGGCACAAAGAGCTGGACCGGTGCGATTCCAGGCGTCATCGGTCCAGGCTTCGGCGGTGTGCCCGCGTACTCCGCTTCGGCTTCAGTCATCCTGGTCGACGGTGCGGTGTGCTACTCCGTAGGGCCGACGTTCTCGTTCGGGTGAGCCGGTAGCGCGCTTCGGCGGTAGGTAGAGCGGGTCTGCGCTTCTTAGCGCATCGACCCGCTCTGCCTATGTGCGTGAGGGGACGGGGACACCAGCTCTGGCTTGACCGTCCTCGACGAACTCGATCCGTATCTGACTGCCGCGTTCGACGGACGAGCCCGCAGGTGGCTCCTGCGACGTGACCCAGAACAGCCCGGGCCATGTCCGCGAGCCGATCCCCGGGCCATCGGGGTCGCCGCTGGCCAAGCCCAGTCCGACGGTGGCGGCTGCATCGCGAGCAACGTGGACGGGCTGCCCTACAAGGTCAGGGACGATCACCGTTTCAGCCATGCACGCGATTCTTCTGCGGTCTCGTCCAAGTATCCACCCGTGTTCGCCATGAGCATGAACGCGCTAGATGCGAAGCCGAGCGAGAGCAAGGCGATCAGACCAGTTGTTGCTGGTCAGAAGGTTGCTGACACAGGGACCGTGGGCTTCGACCATGGGCTTCGTTGGGCAGTCACGAAGCACCAGAGCAGTTGTGACCGGGCCGTATCGCGCCGGCGTGTCCACGACAGCCCCTGCCGGGTGGCGTCCGGGCAGTGCATCTCGAAGATTAGCCAGTCTTCTCCGGCGACCCTGAGCGCGGAGGTGATCGCGCACTCGGGCGGCGATTCGATTAAACGAGCTTGAGGGCAAACCATGGGCAAACGACCCCGCGCGAGACAACCCGAGGCTCAGATAGCCGCAGAAACACGCGCAATTTTGATGCCGTCAGATGGCGGAGACGGGGGGATTTGAACTTTGCCGGGTGCGACGACGGGGTAACGGGACGTCTACCTGCGACATCTGAAACCGCGATATCCCGCGGCCTGTGCGTCCCCGGTCATTTCACCGATCGGCGCAGCCCTCCGTCTGCTTTCGGAAGTTTGTGGTCAAACTGTGGTCAGTACCGGCGCAGGAATCCGGGCCATTCAACTTGAGCAGCCGTCGCGCCCTCAAGTGCCGGCGGCGTCGAGCGTCATCCCGCCAAGTTAGGGAGTGCGAATGACTCCGGCCCCCTCTCCCAGCGCCAACGCAATCAACGTAGGCGTCGACCATTCGCCGTGTGGGCCGAGACGAACGCTCACACTCGTGCGTGGTTGACATCACCGCATATCGCGACGCGCTCGGAATTCACTCACCGGAAGCTTCCAGTGGACAGTAAGCATGGGCCAGTCCTTCGCTACACCATCGAGCCCGGTACGCCACACCATCACGGACGGATGGAGACTCTCGCCGCCTTGAAGGCTGGAGCTCAGGTGCGCGGTCGCTGAGACTCGCGCCCCGTGGACCGAGTGTCCAAGCACAAGTCCTCGCAGTTCGCGAACTTTTCCTTCGCCCACCGCATACCCAATGAAGGCGAATGTTGTCCATGCCTCCCAGGGGTCCAGCCCTAAGCGCTGCCGCTGCCAGACGAGAGAGAACACCCCGGGCGGTCGCTGATTATCACGAGGCTCAACTTGTGAAGCGGCTTCCGCTGCCTGTGCGAAGGCCGGAAGCTCCGAAAACACGAAGGCACGCAGTCCGACCACGCCTCGCCTTCGCGCGAGACGCTCGGAGCGCGGAGTTGTGATGTTTCGGTGGAGCACTCGTTTACCTCGTGCAACGATCTCCCAGTCAACAACGTCCGGTTCTGTCCCCGCGCTCTCCTCACCCGGAAGCCGGATTCGCGCATCGGCCGCGGCTCGAAGCTTGCGACCCAGCCACCCCGCGAACTCGTCCGCCACATCCGACGGCATCGACAGCACCGATTCGCGGAAGTCGAACAAGCTCTCCTCCGTGTATCGCGCGCCCAGGCTCGACATGACCGGCCAGAACTCTAGATCGCCAAGCTCAGTCCCATGCGCACCAACCGGGCTAACGAGAGAAAGCGCTCCGTCTACCCACACACCGCCATCGCCGCCGAACAACGCGACGGCACGCTCGGAGATGATCGTGGCACCTGTTGCTGCCCGTGGGTCAAACGGCTGCCGAGACAATATGAGCGGTGCCGGCTCTGCCTGCTCCCAGGGCCTTGCACTCGAGTCTGGCTGAAACACCACTACGTCGTCCGTGCCGCGCCCCCGCGGGACCACTATCCTCGTCGTCCAGCCCTGTCGAATGAAGCCGCCAACGTAACCCTGACTTTCGAGCTCGCGAGTCCTTCCCGCGCGTAGCGCCTCCTCTCGGAGCGACGCCTCGTTCATAATGACCTGATTCCTCACTTACCGCTCGGGTTCTGCCCAGGAGGACATTGCCCGTGGATATTGTTTCGCGCGTGGGAAGCCAGCCTTTTCGTACGTGCCCAGCCCGAGGGGGCTTCGCTCTGGGCATCCGCGCTGCACGACCTCCGTTAGAACCAAGCGAGGTGGTTGTAGTTTCGGTCGATCACAATCCTGGCCGACTGCTCATCCCCGTGATCGTCGGTCCAGAGGACGTCGAGCCCACGGCCAAGAGCCTCAAACAACGATGAGTCCGCGATGCGTCCTTGGAACGCGACGTGCTCCCCGTTCTCGATCAGGTCCCACACCGGTCCCGCGATAACCTCGAAGGATCCGGGCAGAGGAGGGTCCAACCGAACTCGTCGAGCGCTGCGCGCGTTGGTGTTTCTGAGGATGTAACGCTGTTCCTGCGCGCGGTTCGTGTGGATTGTCCACTGATCCTTCATTTCGCCCGCGCGGCGGCGCTCGTCCCGCGCAAGGGCTGCTTCATCGTCCGCCATCCCTGCTTGGCGAGCGCGTCCGGTTGGAGCTCTGGCGTGCGCGTCGACCTTCTCTCGCATTGAGGCCTCCGCGGTTTCGACTGCCGCCTCAATCTCCTTCACTACCGTCGATTTCCGTGTTAGGCGAAGGTCTCTCACCCAGGCCCAACAGCGCCGAAGGAATCCAGCGATCCAGGTATGGAACAGCCACCCAAGGCAAGCCAATACGAAGCCGCTCACCAGAGCTTGCCCAAGCCACGTCTCAAAGAGCAGATGTCCGACGGACTGCGCCACATTCAAGCTCGACGAGGTGGGCGACGGCGATCCCATGCGCTCAGCCTAGCGATCGCGGAGGCAGCGGCCTCCGCTAGCCGCCCTCCGCGCCGCGCAAAGTGAACTGCGGTGTGGGAACCGGGGAGGGGTATGGGAAGGATCCGCCGCCGAGAATGACGGCGCGTTCGAACCAGCCAAGTGGCGCCAGCTCGCGGATTGGAGCGTGGGACTCCCAGGCCTCATCGTTCCCTGGGGCGGGAATCAACCTCCCTGCGGCGAGGTCCACCCCGTAGAGGAAGCCGGACGTGACCAGTGCAGCTGACTCACACTCGAACCACACGGCGATGTGTGTTGAGGCAGCTTCCGGTGTGGCAGCGGGTATCGAGCTGAGCGCGACGTACTTGACGGAAACATGCTTGTCCCCAGGCTCCACATCCCAGGTCTCTCCTCCTGGCTCAGCGAGCACAGAGAGGTATTGACTCGGCTGACCGGCCTCATCCGTGCCCTGCCAGCGTGTCGTGCACCCACTCAGATGAACCTGACCCGTGTTAACGAGCTCCAGCTCAACCCGAAGCTCCGATTCTCCGGTCTCCTCTCGCTCCCCCAAACTGGCGTCGATGGAATTCACGAAGACATCGACCTTCGGCGCGAGTGCTTCACTGAGCGAGTACGCGCTTTCGCTGATCTCATTCGCCCGCTGGGTTTGGAAGACAGCGAAACCGGCCGCAGCGACGCTCACAAGCAGAGCAAGAATGGCAATTCTGTCAGACGTCGTCCACTCATGTCTCTTCTGTTCGGGTGAGGTGGTCGCCATATCCCACATTCTGGGGGATCGGTCGCTGCTGAGTCTTTGAAGACACATCAGCCGTTTCGCCAATGCACGTGGAATGCGGTCGGTGATGAGCGCGTGAACGCTGGAAAGAGGTCAAAGTAGCGCGCCGGGGACGCGGTCGCGTTCGCGCAGATGCTCACTCCCCACGAGCTCCGTCACACAGCAGCGTCTCTGGCAGTGCAGGCCGGCGCCAACGTCAAGGTCGTCGAACGAATGCTGGGGCACGCGTCCGCGGCGATGACGCTGGACTACGCCGATCTGTTCGACAAAGATCTCGAGGCGCTATCGGACGTGATGGACCGGGCACGACTGAATGAACTTGCGGGCAAACCGTGGGCAAACGACCCCGCGCGAGACAACCGCGGGCTCAGATAGCCGCAGAAACACGCGCAATTTTTATGCCGTCAGATGGCGGAGACGGAGGGATTTGAACCCTCGGTCCCCTTGCGAGGACTCCACCTTAGCAGGGTGGTGCACTAGGCCTGACTATGCGACGTCTCCAGGTGCGACCTTGCGGAACGCACACCTGGCAATCATAACGGGTCCGTTCGCGGTTCACGAACTCCACCCGACGGCGGGATGCCGCACGGATACCGCAGGCGCGGGATACTCGTCACGGGCCGCCATCGGGCGCCCCACCGAGGGGGGCGAGATGAGCGTGCACGGCGGCACACGTCGATACGTGGCGGGCTTGTCACTCGCCCTGATGGCGGGATTCGTGGACGGGTTCGGGTTCGTCTTCCTGGGCGGCTACTTCGTCTCGTTCATGAGCGGCAACACGACGCAGGCCGGTGCAGAGCTCGTCCAAGGGTCCTTCGGCTCGGCGGCGTTCTGCGCGGCGCTCATCGTGTGTTTCGTGGCGGGGTCGGCGGCCGGCACGGCGACGGCGCTCACCGGAGTGCGTCCGGCGGGCCGGGTGCTCGCCCTGGTCGCTGCGGCGCTCGTGATCGCCGCCCTCTTCGCCGGTGCAGAGGCGCTGCTGCCGACCGGCGCAGCACTCGCGTTCGGGATGGGGGCCGTCAACACCGTCTTCTCGCGAGACGGCGTCGCCGCGGGCGGCATCACGTACATGACCGGCGCGCTGATGAAAGTGGGCGAGGGGATCGTCGCGGCCCTGCGCGGCCGCGACCGCACCGGCTGGCTCCGCTACCTCGGCATGTGGGCGGCGATCGCGGCGGGCGCGATCCTCGGCGCGGCAGCCATGCGCCTCGGGACCACAGCTCTCTGGGCGCCCGCCGCTGCGACCCTCATCGCCGCGATCGTCGTGCTCACGCGCCGACGCGGAGCCTGACGTCGCGGCTCAGCGCTGAGGAACGGTGCAGGTGACCTGGGCGGCCGACTGTCCGGGGATGCTGGAGGGCAGCTCCACCGCCGGCGCACCGGGATCGACCGGCGCTGCGGACGGGTCGGTGGTCGCCCCATCCACGGGCTCCTCGGGCGCGACGGGGTTCTGCGCCTCGCCGGTCACCTCGACGCCGAACCCGCCGCTCGCGTCGCCGGTGAGCTGCAGCGGCGCGTTGGCGTTGAGCGCGGCGAAGAGCTGGTCGGCGGCCGAGGTGATCGGGCGCACCCCATCCCCCTCGTAGTACGTGGGGTACTGCACGAAGACGATGTCTTCGAACGGGATGCCCTTGAGCGCCATCGCGATCTGCACCATGGTGTTCGGGTTCGCCAGCCCCGTGTCGAGCACCAGCTGCTTCTCGCGCACCTGGTCGAGCGCGGTGCCGGCGAAGTTCAACAGCGTGCCGGCATCGCCGAACACCGCGTCGCTCTGCAGCTTCCGCACGAGCGACGACATGAACTGCTGCTGGTTCGAGATGCGTCCGAGATCCGACCCGTCGCCGATGCCGTGGCGGATACGCAAGAACTGCAGCGCCTGCACGCCCTGCAACGTGTGCGTTCCCGCGGTGAGCGCGAGCCCGGTGTGCCGATCGGAGATGTCACCCGACAGGCATACGTCGACGCCGCCGACGGCATCCGACATGTTGATGACGCCGGTCCACCGGATGGCGGCGGCGTAGTCGATGTCCTCGCCCGTGAGCTCTTCGACGGTGCGCACCGAGCACGCGAGACCGCCGTACATGTACGACGCGTTGATCTTCTCGGTTCCGCCGCCGAACGTGCCGCCGTCGGCCTTCTCGCACTCGGGGATCGACACGTAGGTGTCGCGCGGGATGGAGACCACCGTGACACGGCGCGGCTCGTCGCTGATGTGCACGAGCATGGTGACGTCGTTGCGCTCACCGCCGTCGTCGTCGATGCCGCACCGCGGGAAGAGCGCCAGGTCCTGGCCTTCGCACGAGTCGGTGCCCACCAGCAGCAGGTTGACCCCGCCCTCGATCTCGCCCATCGAGGGCGGGGCCTGACCCTCCGGGTTGATGTCGACGGCGTTGTCGCGGACGGTCGCCGCCGCATCCCACACGTGATAGCCGACGACACCCGTCAGGGCGACGACGCCCACCACCACGGCCACGCCGATCAGCGACACCAGCTGCATCAGCGGATGGGGCGAGCGCAACCGCGCGTGCCGAGCCACCGGACCCCGGCCGCGCCGAGGATCAGACGACATCAGCGCAGATTTCCGTTCGAGCACGTCTCTTCGGCCGCCGTCTGACCCGCGATCGCCGACGGCAGCACGGCGACGTCAGCCGGCACCGAGGGATCAGCCACGTCGGCTCCCTCGGTGGGCTCCACCGTTTCGGTGCCGTCGGTCGGGACCTCGGGGGTCTCCGGCGTGATGACGACGGTGCCGTCGCCCTGGCTGGTGGTGCCGGTGAGCTGCAGCTGCTGGTTGGCCTCGAGCGCGGCGAAGAGCGCGTCGGCCGCGTCGTAGTTGGGCACCACGCGGTTGGCGTCGGCCGGGTCGGTCAGCGTGGGGTACTGCAGGAAGACGATGTCGTCGAACGGCACGTCCTTGATCGCGAGAGCGATCTGCACGAGCGTCAGCGGGTTGGTGAGGCTCTGGCTCGGGGTGATGTTGTCGACCGTCACCGTCGCGAGCTTGGAGAGCGTGCCGACGTTCGAGAGCACGTCGTCGCTCACGATCTTGCGAGCCAGCCGCGACATGTACTGCTGCTGGTTCGAGATGCGACCCAGATCGCCGCCGTCGCCGACGCCGTGACGGGTGCGCAGAAACTGCAGGGCCTCGAGCCCCTGGATCGTGCGGTTGCCCTCGGGCCAGTCGATGCCGGTGTAGCGGTCTCGGATGCCGTTGGCGATGCAGACCTCCACGCCGCCGATGGCGTTCGTGATGTCGATGACGCCGCCCCACGTGATGGCCGCGGCGAACGGGATGTTCTGCCCGGTGAGCTGAGCGACGGTCTTCGTCGCGCAGTTGAGCCCGCCGTACATGAAGGTCGAGTTCAGCTGCTGCTTGCTCATGGCCGACGTGGTCGAGCCGTCCTCGCGCGTGCAGGAGGGGATCGGCAGCATGAGGTCGCGCGGGAAGGAGATGACCGTGACGCGGCGCGGGTTGTCCGAGATGTGCAGCAGCAGGTTGACGTCGTTGAGCTCGCCCTCCGAGTCCGCGCCGGTGCAGCGGTCGCCGAAGTACTCGGCGAACTCCGGCTCGCACGCGTCGGTGCCGGCGAGGAACAGATTGACGCCGCCCTCGATCTCGCCGATGTTCGGCGGCACGGCCGCCTGACCCTCGAGCGTGACGGCGTCCTCGGTGAAGCTCGTCGCGAGGCTCAAGAAGTTGTAGCCGACGACACCGATGCCGGCGACCAGCACCACGGCCAGCGACACCGACAGGATCTTGAAGAACTGGGAGACCGGATGCGGCGAGCGCAGCTGGCCGTGCCGTGCCACCGTACGGCGGCGCGCGGTGCGGTTCGGGCTCACTCGGGTCCTCTCGTAACGGAAGAGCGCCTTCCCCTCCCCCAGGGCGGGTCTCGGCGCGTACGGGCGAACCGGGAACCTGCGGAGGGTGTGGGATTCGAACCCACGGGACATTTCTGCCCACCAGTTTTCAAGACTGGATCCTTCGGCCGCTCGGACAACCCTCCCGAGAACACCGGGCGACCGGCATCCATCGAACGAGCCCCGAGTCTAGTCGACAGCACTCGCCGCCATTGTCGCAACGACGTCTGAGCGGGTGCTGAACGACGCGCCCGCAACGGCCACTCCCGATCAGAGCCCGCGCAGCACCGCCGCGACACCGCCGTCGATGACGGAGGCGGTCACCTCGCCCGCCGCATCGCGGACCTCTTGCGGCCCCTGGCCCATGGCGACCGCGCGCCCGCCGTTCTCGCGCGCCCAGGCGAACATGCCCACGTCGTTGCGGCCGTCGCCCATGACGAGGACCTGCGCGGGGTCGATGTCGAGCCAGTCGCGCACGAGAGCGAGCGCGGTGCCCTTGTCGACGCCCTTGGGGGCGATGTCGAGCCAGGCGGTCCAGCCCACGGCGTACGACACCTGGTTGAGACCGACGCGGGCCACCATCTCGACGAAGTCGCGTTCGTCGTGCTCGGGCGAGACGACCACGACGCGGGTCACGGGCTGACGCGCGAGATCTTCGAAGGCCACCCTGTCGGCGCGGTCGAGGTTCCAGTCGTCCATGTAGTCGGTGTACTCGCGGCGACCGTCCGGCAGCTCCACGAGGTAGTGCGCGTCGGGCAGCTGCACGCGCAGCAGCTGCAGCACCTCGCTCGCGTCGAAGGTCTCGATGTGGCGACGCTCGTACGTCAGGGGCACCGCATCCGCGGCGCTCGTGCGCGCCATGATGACGGCGCCGTTCGAGCAGACCGCGAAGTCGGGCGCGATCGACAGCAGCTCCTGGATGCCGCGGGTCGCCTCCCAGCTGCGGCCCGTCGCGAGCATCACCTCGTGTCCGGCGCGGCGCGCGTGCGCCACGGCCTCGACGATGCCGGGGCTCGGGGTCTCGTCCTCGAGCAGCACCGTGCCGTCGATGTCGAGCACGACGAGCATCTGCCCGACCTCGGCGCGGTCGGCGGCGACGTCCTCGACGAGCGCGGCGGCCTCCGCCGGCGTGTCGATCTCGATCTCACCGGTCTCGGGCAGCCCCGCCTCGGTCATGCGATCGGCTCCATGACCTCGAGTCCGCCCAGGAACGGCCGCAGCACCTCGGGC
Organism: Microbacterium sp. NPDC089189; assembly: GCF_040685095.1. Lineage (NCBI taxonomy): Bacteria > Bacillati > Actinomycetota > Actinomycetes > Micrococcales > Microbacteriaceae > Microbacterium > Microbacterium sp. NPDC089189. The sequence continues at coordinate 14,157 of NZ_JBFBHG010000019.1, read as the reverse complement.
ACCGTCACCGATCCGTCCGCGCGCTGGTGGGTCTCGAGCAGCGCGACGATCCAGCGGGTGGTGGCGAGCGTGCCGTTGAGGGTCGCGACGGGTGCGGTCTTGCCGCCGTCGGGCCGGTGGCGGATGTCGAGGCGACGCGCCTGGTAGGTGGTGCAGTTGCTCGTGCTGGTGAGCTCGCGGTACGCGCCCTGCGTCGGCACCCACGCCTCCACGTCGTACTTGCGGGCGGCGCTGGAGCCGAGATCGCCCGCCGCGACGTCGATCACGCGGTAGGCGAGCCCCAGGTCCTGCAGCATCCCCTCCTGCAGCGCGATGAGCCGCAGGTGCTCGTCCTCGGCGTCGGCCGGGTCGGTGTAGACGAACATCTCGAGCTTGTTGAACTGGTGCACCCGGATGATGCCGCGGGTGTCCTTGCCGTACGAGCCCGCCTCGCTGCGGTAGCACGTCGACCATCCGGCGTAACGTTTGGGGCCCGCCGCCAGATCGAGGATCTCGCCCATGTGATAGCCGGCGAGCGGCACCTCGCTGGTGCCGACCAGATAGAGGTCCTGGTCGTCGAGGTGGTAGACCTCGGCGCTGTGCTTGCCGAGGAACCCGGTGCCCTGCATGACCTCGGGACGCACGAGCGTGGGCGGGATCATCGGGGTGAAGCCGGCCTGCAGCGCGCGGTCGAGCGCCAGGTTCATCAGCGCGATCTCGAGCCGCGCACCGATGCCGGTGAGGAAGTAGAACCTGCTGCCCGACACCTTGGTGCCGCGCTCCATGTCGATCGCGCCGAGCTTCTCGCCGAGGTCCAGGTGATCGCGCGCCTGGAAGTCGAAGGTCGGGATCTCGCCGTGGGTGCGGAGCGTGATGAAGTCGTCCTCGCCGCCGGCGGGGACCCCGTCGACGACGATGTTCTCGATCTTCGCGAGCGCCTCGGTCGCGGCCTGCTCGGCCTCGGTGACGGCGACCTGCGCGGCCTTGACCTGATCGCTGAGCTGCTTGGCCTGCGCCACCAGCGCGGCCTTCTCCTCCTTGGGCGCGACGGCGACGGTCTTGCCGTGCGCGTTCTGCGCGGCACGCAGCTCTTCGAAGGCGGTGATCGCGGCGCGACGGTCACGGTCGGCGGCGAGCGCCGCATCCACCGTGTCCGCCGATTCGCCGCGGGCCTCCTGCGAGCGCTTGACGAGGTCAGGGTTGTCGCGGAGCAGGGCGAGATCGATCACCCGTCGAGTCTAGACGCGCCCGGGAAACACGGGGATCGCCCGGTGGTGTCACGAGCACGCCACGCCGTCGCGTCACGGATACTGTGTGACTCATGACGGCGGATGCGGCACCCCCGCGCCGCGCCGCGCTCATCTACAACCCGACCAAGGTCGACGCCGAGCGCCTGCGCGCGCAGGTGCGGCACGCGTCGGAGGGCGCCGGCTGGACCGAGCCGTTGTTCTTCGAGACGCGGATCGAGGACTTGGGCCAGGGCGTGACGCGCGAGGCCCTGAGGGCCGGGGCGGCCGTGGTGCTGGTGGCCGGCGGGGATGGCACCGTGCGCGCCGTGTCGGAGGCCATGGCCCACACCGGCATCCCGCTCACGATCGTGCCCAGCGGCACCGGCAACCTGCTCGCTCGCAATCTGCGCCTGCCCCTCGACGATCCGGAACGCGTGATCGCGACGGCCTTCGACGGCGACATCGCTGAGATGGATGTGGGGTTCGCCGAGCTGCACCAGGCCGACGGCAGTCGCCAGACGCACGGCTTCGTCGTGATGGGGGGCATGGGGCTCGATGCCGCGATGATCGCCAACACGCGCCCCGCCCTGAAGAAGAGCGTCGGATGGGTCGCGTACGTCGACGGCGCCGCGCGCTCCCTCGTCGGCGCGACGCCGTTCCGCATCGTGCTGCAGGTCGATGCCGACCGGCTGCACTCGGCCCGCATCCAGAGCGTGCTCTTCGCCAACTGCGGCTCGCTGCCGGCGGGACTCGAGCTGATCCCCGGCGCCTCTATCGTCGACGGCTCGATGGATGTGGTGCTGTTCCAGCCGACGCACTGGTGGGACTGGCTGTTCGTCTGGCGGCGCGTGGCGTGGGACAACAGCGTGCTGCGGCGCTTCCGCGCCGGGCGGCGCGTGCTGGCGCTGCGCACCCGCGACAACGCGGTGCGCTACCAACGCGGCCGCACGCTCGAGGTCGCCGCCGCCGGCGCGCGGCCTGTGCAGCTCGACGGCGACGAGTTCGGCACCGCCGTGCGGGTCGTCGCCCGCATCGACCCCGCCTGCCTGCGGGTCACCGTGCCGCGCGGCCACGACCTCTCCCGCCTCTGAGCGGGCGGGGGGCGTGCCGGCGGGTGCGGTGAGCCCTGCGTGCGGGCGCGTGTCAAGCCTGCGGGGCAGGGCGGGGGCGTCCGGGCAGGATGACGGAGTGAGTTCTCCCTCGATCGTGTGGTTCCGTGACGACCTGCGGCTGGCCGACAACCCGGCGCTGCGCGCCGCGCTCGATCGGGGCGAGCCGGTGATCTGCCTGTACGTGCTGGACGAGGAATCCGCCGGTGTCCGCCCGCTCGGCGGGGCCGCACGGTGGTGGCTGCACCACTCGCTCGCATCGCTCGCCGAGCGCATCGGCGAGCGCGGGTCGGTGCTGGTGCTGCGACGGGGAGCCGCCGCATCCGAGGTGCGCCGCGTCGTCGCCGACACCGGTGCGGGCGCGGTGTTCTGGAACCGCCGCTACGGCGGGCCCGAACGCGAGATCGACGCGGAGCTGAAGGCGGGGCTGCGGGAGGACGGACTCGAGGTCGGCTCGTTCGCGGCGTCGCTGCTCTTCGAACCGTGGACCGTCCGCACCGGCGGCGGCACGCACTTCTCGGTCTTCACCCCGTTCTGGCGGGCCTGCCTGCACCTGCCGGCGCCGCGGCATCCGCTGCCCGAGCCGCGCGAGATCGCCGGACCGGACGCCCGCATCGACTCCGACGCGCTCGACGATTGGGCGCTGCTGCCGACCCGGCCCGACTGGGCCGGCGGCCTGCGCGAGAGCTGGGAGCCCGGCGAGCCGGCTGCCCGGGCGCGCCTGCGCACCTTCCTGCGCGACGATCTGGCCGACTACGACATCGCCCGTGACGAACCCGCATCCGGCGTGACGTCGGGACTCTCGCCGCGCCTGCGCTGGGGCGAGATCAGCCCGCACACGGTGTGGCACGAGACGATGGCCTCGGGCGGGGATGCGGGCCGCTTCCTGTCCGAGATCGGATGGCGCGAGTTCGCCTGGCACACGCTCTTCCACGCACCCGACCTGGCCGAGGTCAACCTGCGGCGCTCGTTCGACGCCTTCCCGTGGCCGCGCCTCTCGCCCTCGCACCTCGAGGCCTGGCAGCGCGGGCGCACCGGCATCCCCCTCGTGGACGCGGGGATGCGGGAGCTCTGGCACACCGGGATCATGCACAACCGGGTGCGCATGGTGACCGCGTCGTTCCTCATCAAGAACCTGCTGATCGACTGGCGCCACGGCGAGCAGTGGTTCTGGGACACGCTCGTCGACGCCGACGCCGCGAGCAACCCGTTCAACTGGCAGTGGGTCGCCGGGTCCGGGGCGGATGCGGCGCCGTACTTCCGCATCTTCAACCCCGAGACCCAGGCGCAGAAGTTCGACGCGCACGGCGCCTACATCGGTCGGTGGGCTCCGGACTCGCGGTCGATCGAGCCTCTCGTCGACCTGAAGGAGAGCCGCAAGGCGGCGCTCGACGCCTACGACGTGGTCAAGCGCTCCGGCTGATCAGTCCCAGGGGTCGGTCGGGTTGCCCGCATCGAGCAGGGCGAGTACTTGCTCGATCTCGTCGGCGATGCGCTGCTCGTGACCCTGCAGGTCCTGCAGCACCAGATCGAGGTTCGTGGCACCGTTCGTGACGTCCCACGAGAGGTTCTTCAGCAGTTCGTGGAGCAGCCAACGCAGCCGCGCCCATTCCGTGCCGGGGCCGCGGGCCCCGATGCCGATCGAGGCGTCGCGCATGACGCTGCTCATCGACGCAGACAGAACCGCCGTCGACACGGCGGTCAGCTCGCCCGCGATCGTCGGCAGGTAGGTCTTGGTGATCTCGGCGATCAGCGCAGGCTGGTAGGCGATCACGTCGTCGGGGTCGGCCGGATCGTTGCGCACGCCGGGCACCGACAGATCGTACGAGGACTGGTCGGCGGCGATGTTCGCAAGGTTGTCATTGAGGTTCGTCTGCAGCTGCGACTCCTCATCCGCGATGCTCTGGTTGAGGGCGGCGAGCGCGTCCTCGAACGACGCGATGACGGCTTCGGCGTCCGCGCCCGAGATCTGCTCCTCGCTCGACCCGGCGGGCGTGCCGCTCAGGATCTCGATACCGAGGCTGCCCACCTCGAGCACCGCTCCCGCGCCCGGCAGGAACACCTTGGCGCCCTTCACGGCCCAGCCCGCCACCTCGAGCACTGCATTGAGGTTGCCGCTCGAGCCCGAGTCGGCGAGGCTCTGCGACGCGTCGCGAGCGGCGGCGACGATGTCGGCGACCCCACTGCGAGCCGCCTCCCACAGCCCCTCCTCGGCCGCCAGCGCACTGCCGAGGACGAGCGAGATACCGTGCTGCCCGCCGATGACCGGGCCCAGTTGGGCGAGGAAGTTGGACTTGAACGCGGCGATCGCCGTGCCCGACATGGCCGAGCTGTTCTCGATCACCAGCGAGATGTTGCCCGGGATGATGCCGGCACCGCTCTGGCCGCCCGCCGACGCCGCCGCGGCGCCCGAGAGCCGACGCGTGATCTGGCGGCATTCCTCGACCTCGGGAGTGAGATCGGCCGGGTCGGGCAGGGTGAGCCACGGCTCGATGGCGGTGTCGATGCGGGAGCGGATGGAATCGAAAGCCGCCGTCCACTGCTCGTCCTGAGACCCGCCGGTGAACCACTCGGCGATGAAGTTGTCGCTCGACCAGTCGCCGCCGCCCTCGCCGTCGGGACCCGGCCGGGTCACCTTGGTGTGGGTGCTGCTCGAGTTGATCTCGTAGTGGTCCCCGTCGATCGTCCACGCGTACGGCTGGGTGCGCATGTAAGCATCGATCGCTGCGCGCTTGAACTCGCGGACGAGTCCGGGGAGCTCGCTGTACTCAGCCATCGGCGGGGATCCTCTCGGGTGACGCGACGAAGGGGCGGCGCGAGCGGGCGGCAAGCGCGAGCGCGCTGCCGAAGACGGCGATGAGGACCATCCAGGTCGCGCGCTGCTGCTGGGCGGCGCCGCAGGCCGCCTGCACGCTCGCGGAGACGGCGGACATCTGCTCGGCCGTCGGGGACTCGCCCTCGTCGAGGTAGCCGACCGCGACGAGCCATTCCTCGGCAATCTCGTTCTGCTGCGGCGTGAGATTCTGCACGAGGCTGATGCCCTCGACAGGTGCGAGAACCGCCCGACATTCGAGCGACCCCACCCAGTTCGACACGGAAGCCGATGTCGGAGCCACCCCTAACCAGGCCACAGCAGCCACCGTCACCACTGCCACGGCCGCACTCAACCAGCGCATCTTTCCCCCTCGCGTCCGCTCCACCGTATTCCTCATCGCGCGATGGCCGGGGAATGCTTCCACAGGTGGTCCGGTTGCGATAAGTGATGAGCATCGAACTTTCCGTCCTCGACCTGATCCCCGTTCGCACGGGCCAGACCAGCGCGCAGGCCATCGCCGCATCCCTCGACCTCGCCCAGCACGCCGACCGGTCGGGCATCGCCCGCTACTGGTTCGCCGAGCACCACAACATGCCGGCGGTGGCCTCCACATCCCCGCCCGTTCTGATCGCCGCGGCGGCCGCGCGCACCGAGCGGATGCGGATCGGATCGGGCGGCGTCATGCTGCCCAACCACTCCCCCCTGATCGTCGCCGAGCAGTTCGCCGCCCTCGAGGCGCTCGCGCCCGGACGGATCGACCTGGGCATCGGACGCGCGCCCGGCAGCGACCCCGTGATCACGCAACTGCTGCGTCAGAGCGGCACCACGAGCGACGTCGACCAGTTCCCGCAGCACATCGCCGACATCCTGTCGCTCACGAGCGACACCGGGGCGACGGTGCGCTTCACCTCGGGCGGCACCTACACGGTGCACGCGACGCCCGCCGCGCGCAGCACCCCCACGGTGTGGCTGCTGGGCTCGAGCGACTACTCGGCACAGCTGGCCGCCGCATCCGGCCTGCCCTACGTGTTCGCCAACCACTTCTCGGGCGACGGCCTCGACCGGGCGCTCGCCCTGTACCGCGAGCAGTACCAGCCGAGCGAGGCGCACCCGACCCCGCGCACTTTCGTCACCGCCAATGCGGTGGTCGCGCCCACCGAGGATGAAGCCTGGGCCCGGGCGCTGCCGCAGGTGCGGATGATGTCGCGCCTGCGCTCCGGGCGCCCCCTCATCCCGCTCGAGACGGTGGAGCAGGCGCGGGATGCGGAGGCCTCCGACGGTCTCGGCGAGCACATCGCGCAGAACGCCCGCCGCACGTGGTTCATCGGTGCGCCCGAGCGCGTCGCCGGCGAGCTCACGGCGTTCGCCGAGCGCCACGGGGTCGACGAGATCATGATCTCGCCGGTCGCGGGAGCGTACGACGCGGAGCCCATGGACACCGCCGGCGGCCGCGCCCAGACCCTCGACCTGCTGACCTCCGCCCTCGCCTGACGCGGCCGTCCCTGCCCTTCGCCCCGGTGCTGCTGGCGCCGGTGGTGGTGCCGGTGGTGGTGCCGGCTCTGCTGATGACTCTGCGGGCCTGCTTGGCCCTGCTTGCCTTGTTCACTCGTCGCAAAAGCGGGGTCCTCACGCCACCGCACCCCGCATTTGCGACGAGTGAAGCGACGTCGCTGGCGCCGGGCGCACTCGGCGCAAAGATAAGGCGTCGCGCTTGCGTGCCCCGTCTTTGCGACGAGCGGGCGGGGCGTCTGAAGCCCACCAAGCTCATTCGTCGCGATAACCGGGTGTCGCGGTCGCGCACCCGGCACTTGCGACGAGTGAGCAGGGTGTCTGGAGCCCACGCAAGGCTTACTCGTCGCGAATGCGGGGTGTTGCGTCACTGCACCCGGCATTAGCGACGAGTGAGCGGGATGTGGCGGCGCCCCCATGTTCACTCGGCGCAGGTGCAGGGTGCTACGGGCGGGGACCCGGCTTTTGCGACGAGTGAACAGGGCGCGCGGCACCCGCGGCACGCGGCACACCCGCGTTGCGCAGGGCGCGCGGCACACGCGGCGCGGGGGCGGGTCAGGACTCGGGTTCGCCGCTGACGAGACCGCGCAGCCAGTCGCGGGCCTCGACGAACACGTCGTCGGAGTAGCGGTCGGGGTACCGGTTGATGGCGCGGTCGGCGCGGGGGTACGAGCCGAGGAAGATCATCTTCGGGCTGAAGCGGCGAAGGCCCAGCAGGGCGTCCGCCATCCGCTCGTCGAGCACGTGCCCGTCGGCGTCGATGACGAACCGGTACCGGCCGAGCGCGTCGCCGATGGGGCGGGATGCCAGCAGGCTCAGGTTGATGCCGCGAGTGGCGAACTGCTCCAGCATCTCGAGCAGGGCGCCCGGGTGGTCGTCGGGCAGCTCGACGATGAGCGACGTCTTGTCGGCGCCGGTCGGCGCGGGCGGCGCCACGGTGCGGGCCACGAGCACGAAGCGCGTGACGGCGTCCTTCTTGTCGCCGATGCCCTCGGCCAGCAGCTGCAGGTCGTGATGCTCGAGGATGCCGGGGGGCGAGATGGCCGCATCCGCATCGCTCGAACCGTCGATCAGGCCCAGCGCCGAAGCCACGTTGCTGGACGCGGGCAGGTGCGCGTGGGCGGGGAGCTCGCGCCCCAGCCACTGCAGGCACTGCGCGTACGCCACCGGGTGCGCCGCAACGAGCGACACGTCTTCGAGCCGCGTGCCGGGGCGACCCACGAGCACGAAGTTGACGGGCACCAGGTACTCGCCGATGATCCGCACGCCGGGCATCGTGGCCAGGGCGTCCTGCGCCGTCGACACCCCGCCGTCGACCGAGTTCTCGATCGCGATCATCGCCGCATCCGAGCGTCCGTCCACGACGTCGGCGAGCGCCTCGGCGACGTTGCGCACGGGATTCCAGATCTGGCCGCGGGCCTCGGGAACCTGCGCGAGAGCCGCCTCCGTGAAGGTACCCGCCGGCCCGAGGTAGCTGTAGGTGCGGCGAGGAACGGATGCGGTGGTCACGGCCACTCAGCCTAGACCGGGGCGGGCGGCTCGGCGGCGATCCGTCGGCGTCGATCACGCCACGCGCCGACGAACATCCACCCGGCGTACACGAACAGCGCCCCGGCCAGGATCGGAACACTCCACATCCGCATCTCGCTCGAGAGCACCGTGTCCATCCAGCCGAGCCAGGGCAGCGCGTAGACGACCGCGCCGCGGATCTGCACCGCGCGGACGGGCTCGGCGTCGGCAGTCTCGTTCGCGTCGCCCCGGGTGACGAGCGTGCGGTCTCCGTCGTGCACCCCGAAGCCCACGACCCGATGTGTGGCGACCGCGCTCTGCCCCGATTCGAGCTGGAACGTCACGATGTCGCCCACGCGGATGTCGTCGATCGCGGTGGACTGCACGACCACCATCGAGCCGCGCGGAATGGCGGGCTCCATCGAGCCGCCGGTGATCGTGTACCGCTCGGCTCCCGTGACGGCGGGATAGCCGACGACGAGGATGGCGATGGCCGCGACGAGGGCGAAAAGCCCCCACGTCAGCCCCCGCCGCACGAACCAGCCGAGGCTGCGCGCCGACGCGCGGCGCGGCGCGTCGGCGCGCGCGATCGGGATCACCCGTCTTCGGGCTCCGGCGCCGAGGTGCGCGGCAGCTGCGTCAGCGTGAGATCGGACGGGCCGAACTGGATGATCTGGTTCGCCGCGGTCTGATCGGTGCTGTTCTCCGGCCAGACGAGCGTGATGTTGACGCGGCCGGTGTACGAGCCGTTGACGGTGTACACGAGGGGGTCGGCGGTGGGGGTGAACTGCATGTACGTCGTGTCGTTCGACACCGGCTCGACCGTGATGTCGAGCGCGGCCTCGAGCGCTTCCGCGGCGGCGGGCGAGTTCGAGTTGAACTCCAGCGGCGCGATCGTGAGCTGCGCGGGGGTCGTGACGAAGAGGTCGATGAACTGCGAGATGACGATCTCGTCGCCCGGGGCGAAGCCCCGCGCCAGCAACTCGGTCTGGGTGACCTGCTCACCGTTGATGAATCGTTGCTCGCCGTTCGCGATGAAGGAGAACGGCGCGGTGCCGATGTAGGTCGTCCCCACCTCCTGCGTGCTCTGCCAGTAGGCGAGCGAACCGATCCCGCCCCCGAACAGTGCGACACCGGCCGCGACCGCGATGGTGCCCTTGATGACCTTGTTCATGTGATCCCCCTCACAGGTTTCCGTCCGCGCATGATCGCCCGAACACTCGACACGCTACGGACGACCGCCTCGGGTGCGACGGGGTTCCGGCCACCAGTTCCGGTGGTTGACCACACGTGAGCGGTGTGCGGGTGGCGCCATCGCCGCCCATCCGCTCGGTGCTCGAGCAGGACTACTCGCCCGGGAAGCTCATCCCGGCGCCCTGATCGAGGTCGATGGCGATCGCCCGCCCATCCACCACGACCTGCGCCGCGTGCGCCCGCCCGCCCGGCAGCATCCGCCCCACGAAGGTGGCCTGCGCGCCGTCGAGCATGTCGCGCATGCGCTCCACGACCGCCGCGACGTCGCCGTCATCGATCGCGGTGGTTCCCGCGTCGTCGAGGAGCACGACGTCGACGCACCGGATGCGGGCGGCCATGGCCGCATTCGTCAACGGATCGCGCACCAGACGGCCGGCGCGGTACCTGTCGCGCAGACGCCCCTCGATCGCGCCCGCGTGCGCACGCTCTTCGGCGTCCAGCGCCTCGCCCGCGGCGAGCCGGACGAGCGTGTCGCCCGCGAGCAGGTCGATCTCATGGGCGTGGGTTTCGAGCTCGCGGCGCGCGGCGTCGTCCCAGGACCGGCGTCGCGTGGCGCGCAGTGCCCGGAGCGCGTAGATGCGGATGGCGCGCTGCATCCGCGCCACGGTGACCGCGAAGAGCAGCGCGAATCCCACGATGATCACGGTTCGCACGGCGACGCTCACGAACTGCACGGGCGCGGCATCCCGCAGCACCGCCACGGTCACGAACACCGCCACGAGCACGACGAACGCCCCACCGGCGATGGCGGGTCGTCCGCGCAACGCGATGACGGCGAGAACGAGACCGGCGGCCGGCACGAACCACGCCGTTCCGTACGTGAGCGCCTGGGTGGTGCCGGCGAGCGCGACGAGCGCCGCGCCGACGACCACCGCCGAGCCCGCGGCCGCGCGGCGCACGCTCAGATCGGTGCGGGGCCGCAGGCGCAGGATGGCAGCGGCGGCCAGCAGCCCCGCGAGCGCGACGACGGGCACCCATGCGGCGCTCGCCGTGGTCACGGCGACGGCGACGGCGGCGACGACCGACTGCGTCGCCAGGAACAGGGCGCCGATCGCACCCAGCCCGCCGAACAGAGGCGCCGTCGGATGCGTCGGCAACTCCTCCTCCGACGTCGCGTCCACCGGATGCCAGGTGAGCGTCACGGTCGTGCCGACGCCCGAGGCGGAGCGCACCTCGGCACGGCCACCGGGGAGGGCCGCCATCGCGCCCACGATGCTGGTGCGGGTCCCGAGCCGGCCGGGCGTGGGACGCGCCGGGTCGAATCCGACACCGTCGTCGGCGACCTCGACGCGCATATGGGTCTCGTCGCTCACGATGCGCACGCTGAGCCGACTGAGCCCGGCGTGCTTCCGGCTGTTGTCGAGGGCTTGCCGCATCGCCCGGGCGAGCACATCCACCGCAGCCGCATCCGCGGTGACCGCGGCCGCGCCGCGATCGACCTGCACCTCGGCCGCGTACTCGCGGGCAATCGCCTCCAGGTCGGCCTCGCCGGTGCCCGTGGCCCGGTCGGCGTCGACAATCCGGGTCGCACGGTCGGCCTGCCGCCGCAGGGCCTCGGCCGATCCCGGCGCCCCGTCGGCCGCGCCGCGCAGGGCCGCCAGCACCTCGTCGTGCACGAACGCCGCGGCGCGGGCGCGGGCGGCCAGCTGTCCGCGCGCCGACGACTCGGCGGCACCGGCGATCTGTGCCTGCGCCGCGGCCGCGTCGACGTCGCGACCGACCTCCAGCAGCCGGGCACCGAGCAGGCATACCGCGGATGCCGTGACGAGCGCCTGCGAGTCGTTGGCCAGCCCGGTGAGGTTGTAGCCACCGAGCCCGATGCGATAGACCACGACCAGCACGAGCCACACCCCGACGACGGCCCATCCCACCCGGTGACCGCCCGCGACGACGGCGGCCATCACGACCCCGCCGATCGCCGTGAGCGACCACGGCAGCACGCCGACCGGAGGCGTCGCCCCCACCAGACCGCTCGCCGGTGCGAAGAGGAGGAGGGCCGCCAGGAACAGCGCCACCCCCACCGCGCTGCCCACGCGCAGCACGCTGGCGCGCGCCCACCGCGCCACGGCGCCCGTCAGCATCAGGACGACGAACGCCGAGAATGTCAGCCCCGCGTGCCACGGCGGCACCACGATGCGGCCGGTGGGGTCGGCGACGGCGAGCGCGACGACCACCGACACCGCGATGGATGCGGCGACGCCGACGATGAGCACGCGGCGGGCGGTCAGCTCCGCCGGCGCCCGGTCAGTCACGGTGCGGGGCGGGCAGGAACCCGTCTTCGATGCCGCGCTGGTAGAGCTCGACCTTGGTCGCGGCGGGCCGACCCAGCTGCTGGTACACGGCCCGGATGCGGCGGAGGTGGTCGTTCACCGTGTTCTCGCTGACGAAGAGCGCCGACGCGACCTGCTTGGCCCCCATCCCGGCGGCGTACAGGCCCAGCACCTCGCGCTCGCGCGCGGTCAGCGGCGCCCCGTCGAGCACCGGGTCGGTGTCGAGGGCCGACGCCCACTCCGCGCTCGGCACGTGCTCGCCGCGGGCCGCATCGCGGATGGCGGCGATGAGCGAGGCGCCGGGCGCCGACTTGCGGACGATGCCGAGCGCGTCGGTGCGCGACGCCTCGCGAACGAGGTAGGGGTTCTCGGCGGAGGTGAGCACGAGCACGTGGGCTCCCCATCCGCGGATCGCCGTGACGTTCTCGCCCGGCGTCGATCCGTCGCGGAGGCTCAGATCGAGCACGACGAGATCCGCATCCGGCATGGCGCGCACCAGGTCGGCGACGTTGCGCTCGTGGCGGATGAAGAGGAGGTCCTCGGTCTGATCGACCAGACCCCGCACGGCCAATGCCACGAGTTCGTGGTCGTCGACGATCGCGACGCGCAGCGCATCCGGCATCCGGCGGTTCCTCCCCAGGCTCCCCGCTCCGACCATAGCGAGCACGAAGGGTACGGACGCGCATTATTGCGAACGTGACCCCACGCGTCCTCGGTGACAGACTGAACACATGAGCCGCGCCGGACAGCCCGCAGAACCCTCTGACCTCATCGACGTCGACGAGCTGATCGCCGCCTACTACGACCTCGCGCCGGATGTGTCGGTGCCCGCGCAGCGCGTCGTGTTCGGCACCAGCGGCCACCGCGGGTCGAGCCTGTCGACGAGCTTCAACGAGAACCACATCCTCGCCACGACGCAGGCGATCGTGGACTACCGTGCCGGCCAGGGCATCCACGGTCCGCTGTTCCTCGGCCGCGACACGCACGGCCTGTCGCTGCCCGCCGAGCGGAGCGCGATCGAGGTGCTCGTGGCGAACGGCGTGGATGTGCGCGTCGACGCCCGCGACTCGTGGGTTCCGACCCCCGCGCTCAGCCACGCCATCCTCGCGTACAACCGCGAGCGCGCGTCCGACGACCCCGGCCGCGCCGACGGCATCGTCGTGACCCCGAGCCACAACCCTCCCCGCGACGGCGGCTTCAAGTACAACCCGCCGCACGGCGGCCCGGCCGACACCGACGCGACCTCGTGGATCGCGGAGCGCGCGAACGAGTTGATCGCAGCGGGCCTGGAGGGCGTCCAGCGCACGCGGTACGCCGACCTCGACGCCGAGGCGCTCGAGCAGTACGACTTCCGCGAGGCGTACGTGCGCGACCTCGACGCCATCATCGACATCGAGGCGATCAAGAAGTCCGGCATCCGGATCGGCGCCGACCCGCTCGGCGGTGCGTCCGTCGAGTACTGGTCGCTGATCGCCGAGCACTACGGCCTCGACCTCACCGTCGTGAACCCCGACGTCGACCCGACCTGGCGCTTCATGACGCTCGACTGGGACGAGAAGATCCGGATGGATCCGTCGTCGCCCAACGCGATGGCGGCGCTCGTCGCCCGCCGTCACGAGTACGACCTGCTCACCGGCAACGACGCCGACGCCGACCGCCACGGCATCGTCACCCCCGACGCGGGCCTGATGAACCCGAACCACTTCCTCGCGGTCGCGATCGACTACCTGTTCTCGCACCGGCCGGGATGGCCCGCCGAGGCCGCCGTCGGCAAGACGCTGGTGTCGTCGATGATCATCGACCGCGTCGTCGAGTCGCTCGGCCGCGAGCTCTACGAGGTGCCGGTCGGTTTCAAGTGGTTCGTTCCGGGGCTGCTCGACGGCTCGGTCGCGTTCGGCGGCGAGGAGTCGGCGGGTGCATCGTTCCTCCGCCAGGACGGCACCGTCTGGACCACCGACAAGGACGGCATCCTGCTGTGTCTGCTGGCCGCCGAGATCCTGGCCGTCACCGGCAAGTCGCCGTCGGAGCGGTACGCCGAGCTCGAAGACACCTTCGGCGCCTCGGTCTACCAGCGCGTCGACGCGCCCGCGACGCCCGCCCAGAAGGCGGCGCTCGCGAAGCTGTCGCCGGATGCGGTCGCCGCCACCGAACTCGCCGGCGAGGAGATCATCGCCAAGCTGTCGCACGCGCCCGGCAACGGGGCCGCGATCGGCGGCCTCAAGGTCGTCACGGCCGACGCGTGGTTCGCCGCCCGCCCCTCCGGCACCGAGGACGTCTACAAGCTCTACGCCGAGTCGCTGCGCGGCGACGCCCACCTGCGCGATGTGCAGGACGAGGCCCGCGCCGTGGTCTCCGCCGCCCTCTCCGACGCCTGACCCCGCCCGCGGGCCCGGGCCGCCGCCGGACCCGCGGCTGGACCCGCGAGACAGCAGTTTCGCGCCGAGACGGTGGGTTTAACCCACGGTTTCGGCGCGAAAGTGCTG